>CALMDI010000842.1 GCA_937864975.1 uncultured Chloroflexota bacterium
AGCGCCTCTTGCGCCTCGACGTCGACGCCGGTCTGCATCACGGCATTTTTCACAATATGATCGGACTCGCGGAGAAAACACTGGGTGTAGAGCCGAAGTCGCGTCTTGGCGAAAACGGCATTACCGAGCAAGCGCTGATCACCGAGATCGCCCGAATCCGGCAGGAACGCCTGCACAAGCTGGCAGACCGGATGCGGCTTCCGGGCTTGAAACGTCGAGGCGACTTCTGGATGAGCCTGATCGAGCAGGGCGACTGGAAACTGAACGGCGACGACGCGGGGGAAGTCGAAACGTTGATCGGTCGCCGCGCGCAGGTTCGCAAGCCGTAGACAGCCCTCGTCCACGGACGATACGAAGCGCAGCCCCGGCACACAGTCTGTTATAATCGGGACAGGATATTTGAGAGGCGACCGATGACACTCCGCGACGAACTCCACGCGCTTGTTGACCAGTTGCCAGAGGAAACCCTTACCTACTGGCTTGTAACCCTGAAACGAGAAGTGGAAGTGAAGCCGATCAGTCTCGCCGAATGGCTCGAACGCGCCGATAAGCTGCGGGCTGAATTAAAGGAAAAATACGGTGAGCTACCCGCCGCTATCGACATTATCAATGAGACGCGCGAGGAACGATTGAACAGCAGCTTCAACTAGGAGCGCCCGCCCTCCTTTTCCACGATGATTGACCAGCCCAAACCTGCCCACCGCATCGTCCTGTGCCGGGGTGACTACTGCAATCTCGGTCGCCGCGCCGACACGCTTTACGCGCGCCTGCGCGACGCCGTAGACGAAGCCAACCGCGCCACGCCGGGCGAGACACCCTGCGCCAGCCTGCGAACGGCGAACTGTCTGAGCATGTGCGCCGTGGGTCCGAACCTCGTCGTCTATCCCGAAGATGACGTGTATCACCATCTGGACGTCGCCGCGCTGGAACCGATCATCGAGCGCTATGTCCGCTGTCGATAAGCCGCCGTTATGCCTCCTGAGCGCTCAGCATCGCCCGCGCCTGCTCGACCGTCGGCGCCTGAATCACCATTGCCTCGTCCTGATCGATGACTACGAAACACGTCGCGGTCGCCGCGTCATTCCAGCAGCCGTCCTGCGCGTCCGCCCCGTAGCGCTCCTCGCCAAATTGGGCATAAGTCGCCTCAAATTCACGGGCGTCTTCCGGCGTGTCCCACGCGAGGTGCAGCATCCACGCCAGCTCGTTGGCTGCCGGGTCGTGGTAAATCTGGAAACGGTCGCCGCCCCATCCTGCTGCCGCCCTCAACGCATCCGCCGCGCCGACCTCGGTTCGCAAGTGCTCGCGGAGATACCACTCGCCAAGCCGCGTATCCCAGATTTTTGCCCAGCCCTCGCCTAACGCCGATGTCGCGTCGAGCAGGCTCACGTCGAGGGGCTGCTCGCCGGCGATGTATTTATCCGGGTGAATAATCTGCTCGGTCGAAACGGGCGGATTCCTAAACGCCCGGTTGATCAGTTCCCATCCGCCCTGCTCGTAGAGTGAAATCACGAACACCTGCCCGCCCTCGTAGGGAAAGAGCAGCTCGCGCGTCAAAATGGTCGGCGTGCCCTCTGGGATCATCAGGTTCCCCGCCAGCAAGCCCTCGCCGAGCAGTTGCAGCGCCGCCATCGGACTGCGACTCAAGACCTGCTGCGTGTAGGCGGTCATCACCGTGCTGGCATCCCCCTCGACGAGTGATATCGTCGCCAGCGAGCGGTCGGGATGATCGGCGACTGCTTCCGATTCCAGCAGTCGATCCAGCCCGAAAAACTGATCTTGCAGGGCATGGGTGTATTCATGTACGTAAATGATCTGCTCCATCAGCGGAAGGGCGTTGGAGATCTCGCCCGACAGGGGAACGACATTCATGACCTGAGTATCGCTGTCGTAAAACCCCGCCACCTGGCTGCCGAGCAGCGCGAGATAGACCGCGCGCAGGTCAATCTCCGGCTCGATCAACCCGAGCGCCACGTAGAAATGCTGGTAGCGGGCGGCTTCGTCAATCGGAAGCTGCGTATCGAACAAGTCCTGTAGATAGGCAATCGTTTCCTCGCGAGTCGGGAAGGCGCGCTCGACCGATTCGCCATCCAGTTGACGGATCGACCGGGTCTCGGCTTCCAACCCGGACATCTGCGCCTCAAGTTCCGGGCTGATCACCAGCGGTTCCTGCGCGATGACGAGCTGCGCGCCGATCAGAACGGCGGCGATGATTCCAAATAACCGCTTCACCAGAGCCTCTTTCCACTTAACCTGTCGTGCCAATCTCATTGTAGCGCCCGTCGGCGCTGAGCTAACGACACGAATCCGTAACACGCTTAAGCATCGACGGGCAGCAGGATAC
>CALMDI010000843.1 GCA_937864975.1 uncultured Chloroflexota bacterium
GTACGACGCGCTGGCGACGGGACAATCCCTGCGCCAGCGCGTGCGCGCCCTGTCGCCCGCCGAACTCGCGCCGCCTGATGTCCGAGCCAAGCCACGCACGACCTCGACGCCTTCTCCGCGACCGCGCGCGAGCAGAGTTTCATCCCAATCCCTGTGCGCTCGACTCAACGCGGGAACCTGACCTCAACCGATAATCGCCTGCGCTCGAAAGCGGCGGCGTGTCTGCTCGTCGTAGCCGAGTTCCGCGAGGACTTCATCGCTGTGCTCGCCCAGCCGCGGCGGATGCAGGCGATACGTGAGCGGCGTGTCGGACATGTGTACGGGCGTCGCAATCGAGCGCAGCGCGCCGAGCGCGGGATGCTCTAACTGGACGATGATGCCGCGCTCGTGCAGGTGAGGATCGTTCAGCGCCTGAGCGACGGTATTGATGCGTCCGCACGGCACCCCCGCCGCGCGCAGGTCTGCCAGCCATTCGTCCGTCGTCCGGCGCCGCACAATGTCGCGGACAATCGGCATCAGCTCTTCGTAATGGGCGATGCACTCGACGTTGGTGCTGAACCGCGGGTCGGCGGCGAGGTCGTAACGTCCGACGAAGCTGCAAAACGACTGCCAGACGTTGTCCGAGCCGACGCCGAGAATGAACCATTCGCCGTCGGAACCCTGTACCGCCTCGTAAGGGACGACCTGGGGATGGCGGTTGCCACGGCGGGACGGGTCTTCGCCGGTGGCGAAATATTCCCCGGCGTAGTTGTCGAGCCAGGTAATCTGCCCTTCCTGAAGCGACATATCCAGAAACTGCCCGGTTCCGCTCGCATGGCGAGCGTGCAGCGCGGCGAGAATCCCGATCAGCGTGAACAAGCCACAGGTCAAATCCGCCATCGGCGTCGGAAAACGCATGGGCGCGCCGTCGATTTCGCCGGTGAGCGCCATCGTGCCGGACTCTGCCTGCGCGACCAGATCATAACCGGGCTGGTCGGCGCGGGAGCCGCGCCTGCCGTAGCCGCTGATCGAGGCATAGATGAGGCGCGGGTTGATCTGGTGTAAGGTCGGATAGTCGATGCCGTATTTTTTCAAGGCGGCTGAGGTCGCGAGATTGGTGATGAAGACGTCGGCGTCGCGAACCAGACGGTGCATCACGTCGCGCGCTTCCGGCGCGGCGATATTCAGGGCGATGCCGCGCTTATTTCGGTTGACGGCGAGGTAGTAGCAGCTCTGGTCGCCAATGAAGGGCGGCGCCCACTGGCGCGACTGGTCGCCCACGCCCGGTCGCTCGATCTTGATGACGTCGGCTCCCAGGTCGCCAAGCATCATCGAGCAATAGGGACCTGCCAGCGCCTGTGTCTGATCGATCACCCGGATTCCGTCCAGCGGTCCCTTCATCACATTTCCCTCACGTCCGCGACGCCTGCACAAACTGCCGATACCGTACCGCGCTCACAAAGCCAATCGCAATCAGGGGTAGGACAGTCCACAGCAGAAAGACCCACGTCCAGCCCCCGCGCGCGATCATGAATCCGACGACCGTGCCGCCGATTGCCCCGCCGACGCTGTGCGTCGCATCCAGCACACCGGCGACCATCGACGTCCCAAGATGCGCGTAGGTGATCAGCGGCACCGCCGTCAGCAGAACATTTGTCAGCGCGTAGGAAGTGATGCCCATCGCCGCCAGCAGAATAACCGAGGTTGCGGTCGAGGGCGGCAGGACGAAGTGCAAGCCGCGCGCCAGCGCGCTCAGCGCCAGCAGCGCCGTTAAGCTCACGAGTGGGTCGCCAAAACGCTCCAGCACCTTGCCGCCGAGCCACGCCGTTCCAATCAAGCCGCAGATCGGAAAAATCACGGCGACGAACGCCGCCTGATCCAGCGGCAGTTGTTCGGCGGCAAACGACGGCGCAAAGAACAGCGCCCCGTTGATGAGCGCGCCCGCGATGAGCGCCGTCAAGGTCACCGGCAGAATCTGGCGCAGCATCGAACGCACGTCGGCAAGGCGCAGGACGCGCCCCGCTTCCCCGGACGTTCCGGCGCGCGGGCTTAAGCTATACCAGACCACACCCATCGCGGTCATCAGCAGCGCGGGGACGGCGAACGCCAGCCGCCACTGCCCGCTGCTCAACAGCAAGCCGGTCAAAAGCCACGTCGCCGCGCTGCCGACGACGTAGGACGCGCCGAATAAGCCCGAAATCCGGCGGCGCTGGGCGGTGGTCAGGGTTTCGCTCAGCGTCCGCAAAATCGGTCCCCAGCCCATCGCCTGAAAGAAGCCGTTGACGAGCCACAGCATGAGCAGCAGCGGTAGGGCAGTCGGACCGGCGACCAGGGCGAACAACAGATTCAGAACCGAGGAACCGACGAGTCCGGCGAGGACGAGTCTGCGCGCATTGACCTGCTGCCCCAGCCAGCCATTCACAAGCTGTCCGGCGGCATACGTCCACAACGACGCGCTGACCAGAATCCCGGTCTGCTCCGCCGTCCAGCCAAATTCCGCTTCCACCGTGGGCAGAGCGCCCGCAAGATTGACGCGCCCCAGATAGTAAACCGCATACGTGACCCACGAGAGAATCACGACACGCCATTGCATTCGAGTCACGTTGATCCTGTCCACAGGGTTAAAGGCAGACGCAGGCGAGCGGCGAAATGACCATCGCATCAGGCATCGGGCATCTCGGACAGATTCTTGTGCACGCGCATCCGCGAGCTTTCGAGATGGTTAAGCAGCGCCGCGTGCAGCCGGTCGGGCGACTGGCTCGCCAACGCCTCGAAGATTTGCTCGTGCTCGAAGTGGACGGCGTCGAAATCGCGTTCGCGGTAATGATGGACCATCCGCCCGACCTGCATATGCACGTTGACCTGCTGGTACAGCGCCAGCATTCGCCGCGGACCGCCGCGCTCGACGAAGCGCTCGTGAAGCTGCCGGTCGAGTTCCAGATAATCATGAATCACCGTTTGCCAGCCGCGCGCGTCGCACGCCAGCCTCTCCATGTCCTCACGGAGTTCGTCGAAGAAGGCATAATCCGCTGGCGTCAGGTACTTGAACAGGCAGAGCGCCACGTACAATTCAAAAGCGCTGCGTACCTTGTAGGCTTCGTCCAGACCGCGTGCGTCAATCGTCGCCACATACGTGCCGCGGCGGGGCAGAATGTCGACCAGTCCTTCGGTTTCCAGCCGCGTCAGCGCGTCTTTCAGCGGCGTGCGGCTCACGCCCAGAAGCTGCTCAAGCTCCGGCAGATCGAGCCGGTGTCCGGGCGCGAATTCGTAGCGCAGGATGCGTTCGCGCAGGCGGTCGTAGACCATATCGCTGATATTCGGCGCGATAATCCGTTCCAAATTCGCTGAACCCCCTGATCGACTTTTGCACAGCCCGTGCCGGTTATACTGAAATTTCAGTCGGCGGCAAAATTTTGTTGTCTATCCTAAGAAACTTCGCTCGCAGTGTCAAGCGAGGCTAGCGCTTCGCCTACGCGCCGCTTATTTGACAAAGCCTCAATCCGAATTATCATAGCATACAACAGAAATTTTAGATTTCAGAACTAGAACGGCTTCTGGCTTCCAATTTTATGCGCCCACTGGGTATCGAAGTTTTCTACTGGCTGGAGCACTGGACAGACGACCAATGCCGTTCCTTCCAGAAGGCGAAGGACGCCGGCTTTGACGCGGTCGAAATTTCCCTTGTCGCCGGTCCCGATACCGACGTGACCGCCATGCGCGACGCGCTCGACCGCTTCGAGCTGAACGTGTTTTGCAGCATGGGGCTGCCGCTCGACAAGGACATCACCAGTCCCGATGCATCCACCCGCCGCGCCGGAATTGACTATTTGAAGCGATGTGTGGACGTAGCGGCGCGCGTCGGAAGCCCAATCCTCGGCGGGCTTCCTTACGTCCCGTGGCTGCACTTTCCCAACGACCGCGACCTGCGACCGTATCGAGAGCGCAGCGCGGCGGCGAT
>CALMDI010000844.1 GCA_937864975.1 uncultured Chloroflexota bacterium
GTATGAGCGAGGTTGTGCGTGCCTTCCCCGACAATGCGATTGCAGCGATGGTGCTCGCTCCGGCGTTGATCGGCGCGGATCGGTCGCAGGACGCCATCGACCTGCTGACGGCGGCGGTCGAGGCGCAGCCCGGTAACCCGCAGGCGCGGCTGATCCTCGCGGAAGCCTATCGCCGCGCCAGCCGCGTGACCGACATGATCGACACGCTTCAGCGGGCGATAGTCGATGGCGCCGCCAGCGTGCCCCTGATGATGGTTTACGGCGGGCTGCTGAGCGCGCTGCGAGACAGCGGCTTGGTCGCGCCTCAGTTCGTCCTGATCGACGCGCCCGACCGCCAGCTTGCGCGCATGGCAGAAGAGGCGATTGCCGCCTATGACGCCGTGCTCGATGACCAGCCGGCGCATCTGGATGCGATGCAGCGCCGCCTGCTCCTCGATATTGAGCGGGGGAGCGACGGCGTCTGGGAAGAGTTCGCGCGGCTCATCGACGCCGACGAGTCCGGGGAGCGCGTTCGCGCGGTGGTCGACACTTTTCAGTCGCTGGACAATATTTCTGAAGGTTTGGACGCGCTCGACCAGGCGGTGACGCGGAAGCCGCAGCGCCACGACCTGAAGGTGAGTTACGCCGTCGCGCTGCTGGCTGCCGACGAGCCGGACGAAGCGCTCGAACAACTGGAAGCTGCCGCCGAGTATATGCAGGACGTGAGCGCGGCGGCGGAAATTCAGCGGTTGATGCTCGCAGCCAGCGACCCGGAGTTCGAGTTTCGGCTGGGCGAGATTACCGAGCAGCTCGACGCGAACAAGTCGATCTCGAACAGCGACCTCGAATTTCTCGAAGAGGTGATCGAATCCGCGCCGTATGTCGCGCAGGGCTATTTACTCCTCGCTCGATCGTATCTGTCGCGGCAGGATGCGGCGGCAGCGCTGGAAACGCTGCTTGATGGACAGTCCACGCTGCCCGACGACCCGGAAATAGTCGAGCTTCTGGCGCGCGTGTTGTGGCAGTCGGACGAACGCGATCTCGCATTCGACCATCTGAACAAGGCGTTGAGTACCAATCCCGATCACGTGCCGCTGCTCGCGCTGACGGGGCAGTTCCTGTTCGAGGAAGACCAGCCCGACGAGGCGCGTATTTTCCTCACGCGCGCCGAAAGCCTGAACCCGCGCAGCCGCGCCCTGCTGGAAGCGAAACGCAACATCGCCCGTATGCTGGATGACTAGGGCGTTCAACGCTTCCCCGACGCGAAGGCGGCGCATGTGATGCGTTCGCTTGGCGCGAATCGTCTTTGGATTATACTGACGAGTATCCGGGTTGGCGCTCAAGAGGAAGCGAGTATGAGGCTTGTGTCGCGCGTGCTGCTGGTTGCCCTGTTCGTGAGTCTTGCTTTTGGCACGGTGCGGGCGCAGCAGAACGTGATGGCGGGCGAAATTCCAGAAGCCGCGCCTCCTGCCGACGAAGGCAGCTACGACATTCTCAACTTCCTTCTGCTTGGCAGCGATACCACCAACCCCAATAATGCCGGACGCACGGACGTGATCCTGATTCTGTCTGTGAACCAGACGATGGGCACCGTCGCGCTGCTCTCGATACCGCGCGACCTTTACGTCTTTGTCCCCGATTATGGGATGCAGCGGATCAACGTCGCCTATGGATATGGCGAGAATGACGGCGTGGGTCCCAGCGGCGCGGAGCTGGTCGAGCAGACCATCGAGTACAACCTGGGCATTTCCATCGATTACTTCGCGCGCGTCGATTTCAACGGCTTCAAAGAGATTGTCGATAACGTGGGCGGCGTCGAGCTTTCGATTGACTGCGCCATTGAAGACTGGCGGCTGCGCGAGCCTGATCTCGATCCAACGGTCGAAGACAACTGGGAGATGTTCACGCTCCCCGTCGGCGTTCAGATGCTGGATGGCGATCTGGCTTTGTGGTACGTGCGAAGCCGGCGCACCAGCAGCGACATTGACCGCGGCAGACGCCAGCAGGCGATGATTCGCGGCTTGTGGCAGCGCGTTCGCACGCTTGGGCTGCTGGAACAGCTTGGCGACCTGTACCCGCAGGTGGTCGAAACCGTCGATACCGACATCCCGCTGGACGATCTGATCGGGCTGGCGCCGCTGGCGGTGACGATTGACAGCGCGCACATCGCGTCTTACACGATGCGCCCGAATCACGAGATTATCGGCTGGACAGCGCCCGGCGGCGCGAGCGTGCTGGTGCCCGTCGCGGACGCCGTCAACGCGATGGTGCATCAGATGATGCTGCCGCCCACCGAGAACCAGTTGATCCGCGAGCAGCCGTCGGTAGAGATTGTCAACGCGAGCGGCATTCCCGGTTTTGATCGCATCGCGGCAGATCGACTGGCGGTCGAAGGGTTCGTGCCAAGCCTTGCCGCCGAACGCGCGCCCTATCGCGATTACACGGTGATCTACGACTATACCGGGCAGAGCAAGGGCAGCAGCCTGGAAACGCTGATGTCGGTGCTTCGCGTGGGCGAAGCATCCGTCGTCGCGCAACCGAATGCAAACCGCACGGTCGATTTCCGTATCGAAATCGGCGGTACGTACCAGCCGTGTACGTATGCCGTCATGCCACCCTCACCGCCGACGGAAGAGGGCGCTTAAGCGTCGAGATCGATTGGCTGGATACGCCCCGCGCTGGCTTCCATGACCGCGTCCGAAAACGCATCGACATGATCCCGTGGGAAGCGCGCGATAACGGTGACCTGTTCCGCGAAGGTTTCGTCTTCGATAATCCCCTCGTGCGCGCTAATCAGGCGCTTGATCGATTCATAAAGAGGGTAGGGCAGTTCCAAGCCGAGCAGCCGCTTCTCGATCTTCAACGCTGTTTTGACGGCGGCGAGACCCGAGCGTGCGGCGTCGCCGTAGGCACGCACCAGTCCGCCGGTTCCGAGCTTTGTCCCGCCAAAGTAACGTGTCACGATCACAATCACATCGCCTAAGCCCGTGCCTCGCAAGACCGCCAGCACGGGTGGTCCCGCCGTACCCGATGGCTCTCCGTCATCACTCATGCCGTCGATCACGCTGTTGCCGTGCCCGACGCGAAACGCATAGACGTGGTGGCTGGCATCGGGCATTTCACCGCGAACTTCCTCAAGGACGCTTTTCGCTGTTTCCACCGACGTGGCGGGCGCGACTGTGGTAATAAAACGTGAGTTAACGACGGTGATTTCAGTGCGGGCAGAGTCTACAGGGGTTAAGTAAGGGTCAACCATGGCGATGACGGCTGAGAAAAATTCGTATAGTCATTAACAGAAAACCCCAACACCAAATAAGCCAACGAATCCCTATTCCTGATCCAGATTCCGCTCGACGAACACCCGAAAGAGGGGCGGCTGAATCTCAAGCCGCTGCTCGCCGCGATTGACCGACAAAAGGCGCTTCTGCACAAGGGACGTAACCGCTTGCTCTGTCTCCACGTTAACCTGATAGGACTTGAGCCGCGCAACCGCTTTGAGAACGTAGCGCTCTGCATCGGTGAGACTTGTCCAGATGGTGCGACACTCCGTACGAACCGCGGGCTTTGCCGCCAACTGCGCCGTCAACTGATCGTCGAGCGCGGGTAGAGTAGGGCGGTTGATCGATTCCGCTGAGTGAAAGGCAGCGCGCAGCAGACCCGCATAACGCCCGCTCGCCATGAACAGATAATCGGACAGGGCAGGGGGA
This sequence comes from uncultured Chloroflexota bacterium, assembly GCA_937864975.1. GTDB lineage: Bacteria > Chloroflexota > Anaerolineae > Aggregatilineales > Phototrophicaceae > ZC4RG36. Next base: position 3,687 of record CALMDI010000844.1, read on the forward strand.
TAGCGCAGCTTCTGCCGTGTTGAAAGATCTTCTAACATGGCGCGCGCGTCGGCATCGCTGTAGGGACCGACGTAGTAAACGTTGTCCGTGAACAACTCAACAAATGGCTCGATGTCCTGCGGCGGAATCTTGTATTTCTCGATCAACACAGGCAGCGTAGATCGCGTTAGCGCCAGGTAACTCAGGCGATTCTTGTTCGCATCGCGCAGCCCGCGCAGGCTCTGAAAAAAACGAACGGGCATCTGTCGCAGCAGTTCCTCAAACTCGTCAAACATAAAGACGATCTGCGCGTTGTTACGCATGAAAAACTGCAGCCCTAGCTCAAAGTAGCGTAGTCCCATAGAGGCATAGAGTGGGTTGGTGCCATCCTGAAGCGCCTGGTACGTTTCGTAGAAGCGACGCGCATCTTCGGCGCCGAGCATCTCAAACGGATAATACGCCAGGAAAAGCCGGTGCATCATCAGCTCATAGCCCGCCCAGGCGCGAACCTGATCGCTGTTCGCGTCACTGGGGAGTGCTCCGAGCATGTTCGGATCGATGACAATCGCCCGAAACCGCGCGAGATCGAGCTCTTTCAAATGGCGTGCCTGAATCTCACTATCCGCCAGATGATGAATCAGATTCGATTTGCCGATACTGCCGATCCCCACCAACGAGCACGATTCGCCTGCCTGCCAGCACTGCATGACGTAGGCAACTTCGGCGCTGCGGAAATCGGGGGACTGCTTGCGGGTCATAACAGGAAATCCATTTGGGTGATCGTGAGCACCGCTGCCTTTGCTGCGCGCGTGTTCTCCGCGAACCGTTATAATATCAGAAAACGCATCTGCCCAGAGGATTCCACGATGAAACGGGACTACAAATTCTACGATTTCGTCATGGCGCTTTTCGTAACAGTGCTTCTGCTTAGCAATCTTCTCAGCAGCGCCAAAATTATTGACCTGCGAACAGCGCTCGGTCCCATCGCGCTCATCTTCGACGCGGGAACCCTCGTCTTCCCAATCTCTTATATCTTTGGGGACATTCTCACCGAAGTTTATGGCTATAAGCGCTCACGCCGCGTCATTTGGGCGGGCTTCGTAGCGACGATTCTGATGGGCTTCTTCGTCTGGCTCAGCGCCATTCTGCCCGGCGAATCGGATTGGGAGGCGCGGGTTGGTCAGGATGCATTTAATGCCGTGCTCGGCGGTATTTACGGGCTGATCATCGCGAGTCTAGTCGCTTACCTCGCAGGCGAATTCACCAACAGCTATGTGCTGGCGAAGATGAAGATTCGGATGCAGGGGCAGCGGCTGTGGGCGCGCACGATTGGCAGCACGCTCGTCGGGCAAATGGTCGATACACTCAGTTTCTTCATCATCGCGACGCTGCTTGGCGTCTTCCCGCTGGAAATTTTTATATCCCTAGTCGTGACTAATTATCTGTTCAAGGTGGGAATCGAAGTCATCATGACGCCGATCACGATTCAGATCGTGCGAATGCTCAAAGCGGTCGAGCACGAAGACGTCTACGATTATCAGACCGACTTCAGCCCGTTTCGCTTGGACGCCTGACCCGCAAATTGCAAATACCTTCAAAAGCTTGGATTCACAACGCATTCGTTTGCTGACGACGAATTACTCTTGATAAGAACCATTATCGTGAGTAATCACTGGGCAGAAAAGGCGCGCTTAAACTCTCTGGTGAGCAGTTATGAAGAAGACGTTCAGGGAACAACCTGAGCGTCTTCTTTATCGCAAAACGTTGCGATGACGCAGATATCTCGCTCACAAGATTGCTGATGAAATTCATCAGCAGGAATACAGCTTAGATTTTCTTTCGCTGTGCGGATGCTGCTGGCGCCTTCGATTTCCGCTTTGCCAGCGCGCCTTTCGACTTGCCATTTTCTTTTCGGGCAGTCGCGGGAGTAATCCAGTCCGGTGGCGCCACCACCGCTTTGGGCGTGCGTTGTACAGGCGGCGCCATGATGCGCTCTAAGCGCTGGTTACTTTC
>CALMDI010000845.1 GCA_937864975.1 uncultured Chloroflexota bacterium
GCGGGTCATTCGGCGACCGGGCATCCTTGAATTGTAGAACAAGAGAAAAAACTTAACGCAGAGACGCAGAGGAACAGAGCAACAAAGGTTTTCTAAAATAGACTCTCTGATTCTCTGTCTCTCTATTGCTCCGCGTTAAGTTTTTTCTCTTAATTCGCTCGCACGATCTCGACGGTGATCTCGCTGCTGGCGCTGTTGCCCACGACGTCGAACGCCGTCGCCGTGAACGTCTCGACGCCAACGCCTATCGTCTCCCATTCCAGTTCGTAGGGCCACTCACTGTCAGAGCCGAGGAACTCGTCATCGCGATAGAACTCGACGCGCCCGATGGCGAGATTGTCCTCAACATTCGCTGCCAGCGGAATGACGCGGTCGCCCGGATAGCGGTAAATCTGCCCCGCCTCGCCCGCGCTGAGCGTGACCGTCGGCGGCACGTTATCCACCGTCACCTGCACCACGCGCGTCTCGATGTTCTGATCCTCGCGCACGACTGTCAGCCGCAGCACGTACAATCCGTTCAAACCGGACGTGTCCCAAGCCCCAAGGCTTTCGCCCCGCGTAAACTCATTTTGCGGGACGCCGATGTCGATCCACCGATCCGGGTTCAAGCCCTGCCCGTAGGCAAGCTGGTAGAACGAGAGTCCGTCAATACTCATGCTCCCGCGCACGTCGACCACGCCGCCTATATAGGCGAATGGCTCCGGCTGTAAAATTGCCGACGAGCCGAAAAGCTCCTGACGGCTGACCGTGTCGTACTCGGTGGGAGGCAGCGGCAGATCGTTTTCCTGCCACCACTCGAACGCTTCGGGCGGGGGCACGAAATAGACACGTTCCGTCTTCAACTCGGTGGGCGTGTTCGCCGTCGCAAGCTGCCCGTTATCCCGGTTGATCTCGAACGTCTGCCAGTAGGTATCCGTTTGCAGCCGTCGCTGCGTGCCGTCGATGAAGACCTCGGTTCGCACCGGGCAGTTGCCGTTGGGCGCCGTGCCGGAGAGCGTGCAAACCGGCACTTCGACGATGCTCAGCGGGCGCTGCCACGTTTCGGGCGGCAACTGGTCGCGCTCGTGAGCATACTGCATCACCGCGCGCCAGACTGCCGCCGCGCCGTTCAAGCCAAAATCGTCCAGCGACATCGACTGCGCGCCGCCATTTTCCTCGCGTCCAAGCCAGACCGCCGCCACCAGATGCGGGGTGTAGCCCACCGTCCAGTCGTGAGCGCGGTCGCTGGTGACGCCGTTGACCACCGCGCTTGGGCGCGGCAGATCGAGCACGTTGTTTTCGCCGAGCACCGACCAGCGCGTTTCCTGATCAGCGAGAATATCCGTCACCAGATAGCCCAAGCCGGGGTCGAGCACGCCCGTCGTGGTTAAGCTGCTCGGCTCGTATTCCCACAGCACGCTGCCGCTGGCGTCTTCAATGCGTAAAACCGCGACCGGGTCGCGCCCGCGGTAGCCGTTGCCGACCGGCTCGACCGAGACGCCGCGCATATCGCCGAGCGACGCGAAGACCGAATAGGCATACGCGACGTCCAGCACCGACACGTCCCCGCCGCGTTCGAGCAGCGTCAGGTCATACGCGCCCAGATTTAACCCGTTCAAGCCCATCTGATGCGCGATCCGCAGAATATTGTCGATGCCCTGACGATTCGCCACGTCCGCGGCGGGCGGCAGCAGCCCAGCGCCCATCGCGTCGCGCAGGTTCATCGGTCCGCGAAAGCGGTCGTCGGGGTTACTCGGCGTGTAGATCAAGCCCTCCTGCGCGCCGGGAAACGGCTTGGGAATGTCGAGCACCATCGTCGCCGGGTTGTAAAGGGCGGTTCGGAAAGCGGCAAAATAGACGAACGGTTGCAGTGTGGGTCCCGGCGGATAGGCTGCCGCCGTCGCGCTGCCGACAAGAGCGCGAATCTCGCCTGTGTTCACGTCGATCAGCGTCAGTGCCCCGGTATTCGGCGGCGTCTGCACAGCGGTCGCGGGCGGCAGATAAGCGGCGGCTTCGCATGGCGAGCCATCCGACGCCGTCACCACGCCCGATTGACCACCAAGCCGCGCTATATGTGTTCGCAAGGCGCAGTCTGTCTGCGCGTACAGGTCAAGATCAAGCGTCGTCACGATCCGCAAGCCGCCGCGCGCCACCAGCCGCGCCCCGTCCAGACCCAGCGAGTCGAGCATTTCCTCTGCCTGATCGCGAGCGTAGAGCGCAAATTCGGGCGCGACTTCCGGTGTGTAAGGCGCGTCCTGCCGGATGGACGTCAGCGTGTTGAGCGCTTGTTCAAGCTCCGGCTCGGCGATCATCTCCGCGCGGCGAAGCGCCCGCAGAACATCCTGCTGTCGCCCGCGCGCTGCCGCCTCGTTATCAAACGGGTTGTACTGCGGCGCGAGCGGGATCGCCGCCAGCATTGCCGCTTCGTCCAGCGTCAGGTCGCCGGCGGCTTTGCCCAGATAAACCTGCGCGCCGGCGGCGATTCCATAGGCATCATTCCCGTAGTAGTTCGTGTTCAGATACCATTCGAGCACTTCGGGCGGGCTGTAAAGGCGGTTGATCTCCGCCACCAGCGCGACTTCACGCAGCGCGTCCGCCTGGTTATCGAGAAGCGTCTGACGCACCAGCCGCCCGGTCAGCGTCGGGTCAGGCGGCGTTGTGCCGTTGAGCACGCTGCTCCACAGGCGCGTGACCGCCGTGAAGGCGTTGAAGCGCGCGGTGGACAGGAAATCGGGGTCTTCCCACACCAGCGTCGCGTCGACCACGTAGGCGGGCAGGCTGTCGAGCGTCACCCACTCGCGCTGGTCGCCCAGCGGGTCTTGCACCGAAAAGAGTAACGTTTGACCGGAGCGGTCATAAAGCTCCGTCGCGCCGATCACAGGATCGAGCGCGACGCTGTCGCGCGGCGCAGGCAACCCCTGAATCGCCTGCCAGTAAATGACCGCCGTGCTGGCGACGGCAATTCCGCTCGGCAATAGGATGAGCAGCGCGGCAATCGTCGCGATCACCGCCAGCCCGACACGCCGCTGATTTTTGCGCGCTCGTCGGCGCATTTCACGCCGTCGCCGCCGCCGCATAATGTGCGCGACTGATGCCACCCGTTGTCCCTCAATCTGTCACAAGCCCACGGGCTTCATTGTAGTCAGGTGGTCGTTTTTGCCAAACGAGGGCACAAGTGGTCAGCCTACAGCCCTCAGCTTTCAGCCAAACGCAACCTTAATCGGTGCAGAAAATACAACTTGCGGATGACTGTCTGCACTCGCAGTCCGTTTTTGCTTCGCTGAACGCTGAAAGCCGATCGCTGTAGGCTTTATTGAAATGTTTATTGCTTAATCTTTGTAATTTGGTGTACACTAAGGGTGCATCAGTGTTACAGTTGGTGTATATTCGTTACGAAAACGGAAGCAACATTTCTGTTCTAGGAGTTGGCACATGGGTAAAACCAAGATTCTGCTCGTCGAGGATGACCACAACATCAATAAACTCATCACAGACTACATGAACGCGCATGGCTTCGAGGTCACCGCCGTCACCGATGGACCGGAAGCGCTTGAGCTTGTCCGGCAGCGGGGCTTGCCACACCTCGCGCTCATCGACCTGTCGCTGCCCTCCGCGCACGGGTTCGAGGTCAGCAATAAGCTGAAATCGATGGCAGACGTCCCGATTATTTTCGTGACCGCGTCCAGCGACACCGACACGGTCGTCCAGGGTCTCAAGAAATATGCCGAGGATTTCATCGTCAAGCCGTTCGAGCTGCGCGAATTGGAAGCGCGCGTGCAGGTCGTGCTGGCGCGTATGCCCAGCCTCGACTATGCCAGCGAGCCGATCATTCGCGTCGACGATAACCTCAGCATCGACTTCGCACACAACCGCATTGTCGTCAACGGCAAGGCGTATGGTCTCACCCCCACCGAATCGATTCTGCTTCATGTGCTGCTCCGCAATGCCGGGCGCGTGGTCGAAAATCGCATGTTGATCGCCCGCGTCTGGCCCTCGGAAGAAGTTTACGAGGACACGCTGCGCGTTCACATGCACCGCCTTCGCCGCAAGCTCGAAGCCGACTCGCACCACCCGCACTACATTCGCACCGAACGCGGCGTTGGGTACATGTTCACCGTGCGCCCGCCGGAAGGGATCGCGATGGAGGGCGAGGAAGAGCTTGAAGAGTCGGAGTCTGGTGTATAATACCCGGCGCTTCACAGGCTAGGCTGAGGGTTCGGGCGTTCCCTTCAAAAACGCCTTCTATCGTCTGGACAACGGAGAAAGGAGACGCCGCGTCGCCCGTCCTCGGTTTCGCACCACAGGATAACGGCGCGAGCCTTCGCTCATGCGGGTCACCACGGATTTTTCTCTCGCGCCTTACAACATAAATAACGATCCCGCGGTGCTGGTGCAATATTTGCTGGATGCCATCGCGCAGACAGTCGGCGCCGATTATGCGATTGTCGTCGGACGCGGCGACGACCGGCGTGGTCTGAGCCGGATCGCGGAAACGCCCACCGAGCACGAGGACGCCTATTCGTCGGTCGAAACCGTCCTCAAAACGTTTGCGTCCGCCGCGACGCCATCCTCCGCGCCGGAAGTTTTGGACGGCAAGGGGCTGCGGGGCACCGGCTTCCGTTCGGCGGTGCTGTTCCCGCTGTCGATGCCCGACGACATGCTCGGCGCGCTCGGCATTTTTGCGGTCAAAGCCGACGCCTTCGATTCAGAGGCGCTTCACCAGATCGCCCCCTCGGTGGGGCTGGTGCGTCTCGCCCTGGAAAACATGACGATGTATAACGTCATGGCGCAGAACATGATCGTCACGCAGTCGATTCAGCTTGCCGCACGGGAAATTGCCGATAACCCCTCGCCGCAGCACATCGTCAACATCCTGCGCGATTACTTCTTCGACGCCCACGTCACAAGCTGCGCCCTGCTCCTGTTCGGACCGGTGCGCGACGACCTGCCGAACGGACCGTTTGACTACATGGAGGTGCGCGGCACGTGGTCGAAGCGGCGCGGCAGCGGGGTCGCGGTCGGCGTGCGCTTCTACCTGAACAACCTGACCGACCTGCTGGAACGGCTGGAAGAGGACGAAATCCTCGTCTTCGAGCGCGCGAAAGATATTCGAGAACGCCTCGACCCGCTGCTACGCGCCTTCCTGCAAGCCGAGCGCGTGCGCTCCGTCACCCTGCTGGGACTGCACGCCAACAGTCGCAAGCTCGGCGTCCTCTTCGTCGGCACGGACAAACGGCACGAATTCACGCCGCAGGAGCTTCACAGCTACCGCACCGTATCCGAATTTCTCGCGATCAACGTCATGACGCAGATGCTGCAAATGCAGCATGACCGCGTGCAGCAGGGACGCGCTGCCCTGCTCGACGCCGTGACGGATGGCGTCATCATGGTCCTGCCCAGCCACAGCGGCGCGCGCGTCCTGACGGTGAACCAGCGCTTCATCGAATTGTTCGAGCTTCCGTCGGGGAGCTATCAGGACTGGTCGCTGGCAGACCTGCTCGACCGCCTGCCGTTTGCCGAAGCGCAGCGTCAGGAACTGCGTAAAACGTGGCTGGCGATCCCTGTGCGCGATCCATCGTCGCAGAAGGGCGAGTTTCACCTCATCAACAACGATGGGCATCCGGTCGATATCGAGTGGTACAGCGCGCCCGTCTATCAGGATCAGCAGGTGTTGGGGCGCATCTACACTTTCCACGACGTCACCGCAGAGCGCATGGCGCAGCGGCTGCGTTCCGCCTTCCTGTCGCGGGTATCGCACGAGCTTCGCACGCCGCTCACGTCCATTCGCGGCTTTGCCGAGTTCATTCTGGAAGCCACGGGCGATAAGCTGCCCGACCTCGCCCGCGAGTACACCGAGATCATCCTGAGCAGCGCCAAGCACCTGAACCGTGTGTTTACGGACATGATCGAGATCACCCGCGCCGACGCCGGGGAATTGAAGCTGAATCGCGGCGATGCCTTCATGCCGGACATTATCATCGACGTGGTGGCGCGCATGGAACTGATGTACAAGGAGCGCAAGCAGCAGGTGGTCATGGAACTGGACGACGACCTGCCGCCCGTGTGGGTCGACATCGACCGCATGATTCAGGTGTTGCAAAACCTGATGACAAACGCCATTAAATATGCGCCTGCCAGCAGCACGATCCACATCAGCACGTCCCACATCACGACCGAAGCCGAGCTGCCGCCGGGCGCGCCGGACGACGTCATTTTGCCCGCCGTGATGGTGACGGTTGCCGACGAGGGCAAGGGCTTGACCCGAGAACAGGCGGAAAAGGTCTTTATGCCCTTCTACCGCACCGACGATGCCAAACAGCAGAAAATTGAAGGGGTTGGCTTGGGGCTTGCCGTCACGCGCAGCATTGTCGAGATGCATCGCGGCAAAATCTGGGCGGAGCCGAACCGCAAAGGGCGCGAAGGCGGGATGTTCGTCTTTACGATTCCAACGCTGGAGCGGGCGCAGGAAAGCGAACCCAGGGCGTAGCCAGCCGCGAGCGTCCTCACGAGAGTCTCTACAGGAGCAGTGGGAGCAGGCTCATCATCAGCGCCCCTTTGCATAAAACAACAGAGCAACAGAGGTAAAACCCTCTGTTACTCTGTCTGCCTATTGCTCTGTGTTGAGTTTTTCGCTTTCGCTGACCCCTATCGGGGCCACGTATAGCGCACGGTGTACGTAATCACCGTTTCGCCCTGCGGCTCGACCGGCACGCGGAACTCGATGGTCGAGGAGTCGACCTTGTCGTAGTCGTGGGACGTGGCGATGATTTCCCAGTTGCTCCAGCGGAACAGGTACTCCGGCACGCGGATTTCCACCGTCTCAGTCTCTTTGCGGTTACGCAGGCGAATTTCGTACGTTTCCTCAAGCACGTTATCCGCGATCAGACGGAAATCGGTCTGGATGCGCTCGCCAACCAGATCGAAGGCATTGCCGAGGAAAATTTCCACTTCCTCGCCTTCGGGCGTATGGTCAATCGCGTTCTCGCCGATCAGCAGCGCCGCGCCGTCGATATCTTCCTGGTAGACCCGCACGCGCCCCGCGGGCAAATCCGCGCCTAAGCCGCCGTCTTCGTCGGTCGTGAATTCCAGATAATTCTGTACGTCGGTGATTCCGGTCAAGCCGTAACCCGGATCCATGATCGGGCTGTAATAGCCGTAGAACGGATAGCTGCCGTTATAGACGTAGAAAGTGCTCGCAGGCACGTTCGCGCCGGTCACAAATTCGATCTGCTTGGTCTCATTGTCGGCAACGGTCACCCGGCGCGGCACTTCGTAGAGGCGATACTCAAAGAACTCGCGCTGTTCGACGGGCGCGGGCGCGGCGGAAGCCAGCATGTCTGCGCCCATCATCTCCCGCTCTTCATAAACAACCGGGTCAGGCAGGCGGTTCACGTCGCCCGCGATGAGTTTGAGCGTGGCGTCGCGATATGCGGTGCCGCTGGTGTTGTTCAGCGTGATCCAGCCGTTCAGGTCGAGCGACGCATTATCCGTGCTGAGCAGAACATTGTAGTCCGCCGTCCAGCTCATCCCGCTCGTGAGGTAGGTCAGCTCGACCTGCTGCTCGCCGCCCGCCGCGCTGAACAGCAGCCAGCGCAGCGTCGGGCGCGTGATCAAGCCGTCCGGCAGGTTCGGAAACCGCAGGTCGCGGACGCTCTCCGGGTCGATCACCACGACCTCGCCATCCTCCTGCTGAAGGATGATCGAGCCGTTGCGCCCGCTGAGCAACTGACCAAGATAGACCGCGCCGTCGTCCGTCGAGACCTCAATCTGCTCGTCCAGGTAGCGTTCCAGCAGCGCCGACACGTCGACCAGATCGTAGATGTAATTCTGCTCGACGACGATTGTGCCTTCAGGGTCGGTCAGCGACGACAGCACGACCGAGGTTGGGTCGATCAGCGCGGCAACGTCGGTGAAATTGACGATGTTATCGCCTTCGCTCAGCGTGAACGTCCGCAAATCCTGCACCAGAGCGGTGCCCTGATTGTAAATGGTCAGCGCGACGCCTTCGCGCTCCGGCTCGTCCTGCGCCTGCGCGCCGACGGTGAGTCCAAATAGAAAAATCATCGCAATCAAGAGAAGGGGCAATCGGGTTCGCATGAGAAACTCCTTACGATGGGTTGGGTGGGCATCTGAGAAGCGGCAAGGTCAGCGCCGCTAAAGGTCAATCGTCGTGATGACGCCGTTCACGTCGATGGTATAGGTTCCCGGCTCGAACGAGCCTTCGAGGGCGATGGTGTCTTCATAGCCGACGATCATCATGGGGCAGGCGACGTCCTCCGGCACGTCGCGGAAAATATGCACGCGAATGGTGTTGCCCTCGCGCGCCTGTTCCACCTGCACCGCGAAATTGCAGCCGTCCGGCTGGTAGCCGGTCAGCTGCAGGCGAAGCTGCATCGGGAACGATTCGAGAACCATCACGTCTACCGTTTCAATTATGTGATCGACGCGCATCGTGGGTCCTTCCGGCGGGACTGGAACGGCGGGCGCGCTGCCCGCGTTCGAGGTCGATCCCAGAAATAACAGCAGGAGCAGCCGTAGCAAAATACTGATGAAATCCATTGGCAATCTCCGTCGATCTCTTCGTTCATTATAGGGAAGGACGGCGAAGCGGGGCGTTTAGTTCCGGAAGCAATTGCAGGCAACTATTCTTGGCTCGTTCGGTATTTAGAAATCCACCTTGACACACGCGCCTAATTCGATAACAATCTAATTCGATGTATGTGAAAACAGAAGGTGGCATCATCATGCAGCTCAGGGAGCAATATCACCTGCTCGATCTTCTCAAGGCGCTGGCGGATGACAGCCGCCTGACCTTGCTGCGGCTCCTGAACGAGCGCGAGCATACAGTGGGCGATCTGGCGGAGCGCGTTCAACTCACCGAGCCGACCGTTTCGCATCACCTGGCGCGTCTGCGCGAGGCAGGTCTGGTCAGGCTGCGGATGGCGGGCAACCAGCGATTTTATCGCGTGGACGAGATCGGGTTGGCGGCGTTCAAGGCGCTTGCCACCACTATCGAACAGATGCCGCCTGCCGAGGCGGCAGTAGAGGCGGACGATGCGTGGATTGAAGCGCTCGGATGGGATGCCGCGGATGCACAGATTCTGCGCGAATATGCGGTGAACGGGCGGCTAACGCACCTGCCAGCGAAGCAAAAAAGGCTCATCGTCATCCTGCGCTGGCTGGCAACGCTGTTCCAGCCCGATACGCTCTACAGCGAGCCGGAAGTCAACGCAATCCTGAAAGCTGTCTACGCGCAGGATTTCGTGAGCCTGCGCCGCGACCTGGTCGACTTTGGCTACCTGCGGCGCGAGCGCGGCGAGGGCGGTCCGCAGG
>CALMDI010000846.1 GCA_937864975.1 uncultured Chloroflexota bacterium
CGCGGGCGAAACGCTCGCTCGCGTCTTTGGCTTCCTGAAGCATCCGCGCCAGCCCGTCCGCGTCGAGATGCCGCTGGTCGAGCGTGATATCGCACTGCCCGACAACTGCCGTGACGATTCCCGGTTTCGTGACCACACTGCCCACGGTGCAGACGCCGCCGTTGCGCCTGGCAATCTCGCGGATTTCGAGCGCCAGCTTTGCCGCCGCGCCCAGCGCGTCGCGCCGCTGGTGCATCGGCGTCGAACCCGCGTGAGCCGATTGCCCGATAAACCGAATCGCGTGGCGCTCGACGCCGAACGTGCCGAGCACGACGCCAAGCGGCAGATCCATGCTTTCCAGAACCGGACCCTGCTCGATGTGAAGCTCCAGATACGCCGCTGCGTTCTGAAGCTGCCTGCCCGCTTCTTTAGCGCGATCCAGATCGACGCCGAATTCGCGCACCGCGTCCACCAGTTTAACGCCCTGCTTATCCGTCAGATTCCGCAGGTCGTCGGGGGTCATCGCGCCGGACGCCGCGCTGGAACCGAACAGGCTGCGACCGAAGCGCGCGCCTTCCTCGTCCGCCCAGTCCACCAGCCGCACCGTCACAGGCGGCTTCCCTTCGGACGCGATGCGGCGCAGGACTTCCAAACCCGCCACCACGTTTAAGCAGCCGTCCAGCCAGCCGCCGTTCGGCACCGAGTCGATGTGCCCGCCGATAAGCAGCGCGCGGTCGGACTCACCACGCAGCGTCGCCCAGACGTTGCCCGCCTCGTCGGTTTCCACTTCGACGGGAAGCTGATCGAGTTTTTCGCGCAGCCAGGCGCGCGCCGTCGCCCAGGTATCCGTCCATGCGACCCGCTGTGCGCCGTCGGCGTTGCCGGTCAAAGATCGAAGCGCTTTCAGTTCTTCCAGCGTGCGCTGGGGTTGTAGCGTTGAAGATCGTGTGGTCATGGCGAAGCTCTCTTTGCGTGGCTATGGGCGAACGGTGCGGCAAACGCCGCTTTAAAGCCAAGATTACATGCTTCGCCGGGGAGCGTCAACTCGCGCTCCCGGCTGTAATTGACGCCGTAACCCGATCTATGATACGGTTTCATTGAACGTTCACGTGAACGTTCAACTCCGAGGGGGTGTGATGCCGCGTCAGATGCCGACCATGCGAGACGTAGCGCTTCATGCGGGTGTCAGCATCCAGACCGTCTCGTGCGTCATCAACGAAACCGGCACCATCTCCGACGAGACGCGCCACCGCGTCTTTCAATCCATCGAACTCCTGAAATACAAGCGCAATCCCATCGCCCGCAGTATGCGAACGCGGCAGACCCGCATGATCGCGCTGCTGGTCATGGACATCACCAATCCTGTCCTGTCGGTCATCGCCAGTACGGTTGAAGCGGCGGCATACGCGCGCGGCTATAACGTGCTTCTGTACAACACCGGCTTGAATGCCGAACGCGAGCAAGCGTACCTCGGCAGCATGAGCGACAGCCGCGCCGATGGGGTCATTATCGTCAACGCAATTGATCCGGCGAGCGCGCTCCATTTATGGAATAACTACATCCCGACCGTCCTGATCGACTGCACCGCCCCCGGCGATGTGCCACTCGTGAGCATCGACAACGTCGAAGGCGGCTATCTGGCGACCCGCCATCTAATCGAACGGGGGCACCAGCGGATCGCCCACATCGCCGGTTCGCCCACGCTGGAAATCGTGCGCCAGCGCGAAGCGGGTTATCTGCGAGCCATCGAGGAATTCGGACTGGCATATCGCAAAACCGTCCCCTCGCACAGCCTTCAATGGGGCTATCAGATCGGCTACAACGCGACGAAGAGCCTGCTGCACGACACGCCGCGCCCGACCGCACTTTTCGCCGCCAGCGACGAGCTTGCCATCGGCGCGTACCGGGCGCTCGCGGAGGCGGGCTTGTGCATTCCCGGCGATATGTCGGTCGTCGGCTTCGACAACATTGAAGCCGCGGCATTCACCACCCCGCCGCTGACGACGATCCACCAGCCGTTTCAGGAGCTTGGCGAGCGCGCGTTTTCGCTGCTGCTCAACCTGCTGGACGGCGGAGAACCGGATGAACCCACGGGGCTGCTTCCGCCACGCCTGCTCATTCGCGAATCGACGGCGGAGGCAGGCGCATGATCCGACTGGGCATTGACCGGGTGCTGGACGAACGAATCGATCTGCTGCGCGGTCGGCGGGTCGGGCTGGTTGCCAGCCCAAACAGCGCTGACCAACACCTGATTTCCAGTGTCGAACGGCTCCACGAACAGCCGGACGTGAATCTCGTCGCCCTGTTCGGACCGGAGCACGGCTTGCGGGGCAGCGCGCAGGCAGGCGATCCTGTCTCCACCACGACCGACCCGAATACCGGCGTGCCCGTCTATAGTTTGTATGGCGATACGAAGAAACCCACGCGCGAGATGCTCGCCGGGGTGGACGTCCTGCTGTATGACCTTCAGGACGGGGGAGTGCGCTTTTACACCTACCTCTCGACTCTCGTCTACGTCATGCAGGCGGCAGCCGAGAATGGCGTCGAGGTCATCGTGCTCGACCGTCCCAACCCGATCAACGGCGCGGCGGTCGAAGGGACGACCCTCGACCCGAAGTACACGTCGTTCGTGGGCATCGCGCCCATCCCAATGCGTCATGGCATGACCGCGGGCGAACTGGCGGCATTTTGCAATGATGCGCTCCGCATCGGCTGCAAGCTCACGGTTGTCCCTATGGAGGGCTGGCGGCGCGCGATGTGGTATGACGAGACCGATTTGCCGTTCATCCCGCCCTCTCCCAACCTGCCGACGCTTTCCGCGCTGACGGTTTACCCCGGCACCTGCCTCTTTGAAGGCACAACCCTGTCGGAAGGCAGGGGAACGACAAAACCGTTTGAGTACATCGGCGCGCCGTGGATTGACGCCGAGCGGCTGGCGCGCGACCTGTCCGCGCCGCGGCTTCCGGGCGTCCTCTTTCGCCCGGTCTATTTCGTGCCCACGTTCAGCAAGCATCAGGGCGAGACGTGCGGCGGCGTGCAGGTCTACGTTCGAGAACGAGACAATTTCCGCGCGGTCGAAGTCGCGCTTCACATGCTGGCGCTTGTCAAGGCGAGCTATCCCGACGAGTTCGCATGGCGACCGCCGTGGTCTGACGGGGGACATCGTCCCATCGACCTGCTTACCGGCGGCACTCAGGTACGCGAGCACCTGGATGCCGGACGCCCTGTGTCCGAGTTGATCGGCGCGTGGCAGGAGGGACTGGACGCCTTTTGCGAGGCGCGCGCTCCCTTCCTGCTTTATCGCGACTGATCAACCCGGAACCGATAACGGATTGTGTAGAGACTATTTAAGGAGCAAGGCATGTTCGCTAAACGCACGCTTTTTATCGTCCTTACGCTCGGCGTCCTCCTGACGCTGGGCGCCTCGTTAACCACCGCGCAGGACCCGGTTCCGCTCGAAATGCTGACTCACTGGGGCGAAGCGATTTTTCTCCCCGACGAAGAAGCGATGATCGCGGAGTGTGAAGCGCAGACCAACGTGGACGTGAATCTTCGTACCGTCGGTTTCAATGACCTTCTGCCGACGATTGTCACCGGTCAGACGGCGGGCACCAACCCGGATATTATTCACGTCTACAACCTGTGGCTGCCCGACTTCGCCCGCAGCGGTCTGCTCGCGCCGCCGCCGCCTGAAATCGTCGACGCCATCACCGCCAATACGTCGCCCGGCATCGTCCAGGGCATCACCTCCGGCGGCGAAGTCTGGGGCTGGCCCACCGAGGTCAACACCTACCTGTTGATCTACAACAAGCGCCTGCTGGAAGAGGCGGGTTATACCGAGCCGCCCGCGACGTGGGAGGAACTGGTCGAAATCGCGTCCGCGATCACCAAGGTGGACGACACCGGCGCGGTGACGCAGGTGGGTTATGGCGTGCTTCCCGGCTGGGATTCGGGCATCGTCCACCCCTTCGCCTCGCTGCTGATGTCAAACGGCGGTCAATATATGAGCGAGGACGCCACGGCGACCGCGTTCAACAGCCCGGAGGGTCTCGAAACGCTGCAGCTGTACACCGACCTGATCGAAAGCGGCGGCATGGACATGAGTGTGCCCGCGATGTCCGAATTCCCGCTCGGCAGAGTCGGCATGACGATCATGGCGAACTGGTGGCGCTCCGGTCTGCAAGCCGCGCCCGGCGTTCACGCCATTATTGACGCCTTTTTGCAGGGCGACGCGGGAAGCGCCGGACGACAGAACGCGCCCGGAATCGTCATTAATTCTCCGGCTAACCGCTATTTCGTAATCCGCAATATATTCAGC
>CALMDI010000847.1 GCA_937864975.1 uncultured Chloroflexota bacterium
GTTCCCGCGTCAGCGGGAACCCGGTGCGTGGTGGGAACCCCGCGCAAGGGATTCAGGGTGAGGGGGCTATCCCTGCCTCGTCCAGCATCGCCCGCAGCGTTTCCAGCGGCAGCCCGACCACGTTCGAGGTGCTGCCGTTCACCCGCGCCACCGGATGAAAGCCCTCGTGCTGAATCGCGTAGCTGCCCGCCTTGTCAAACGGATCGCCCGTGGCGATGTATGCCTCGATCTCGGCGTCGCTGTAGTCGCGCATGTGGACGTGGCTCTCGGTCAGCCGCGTGATCTGCGCGGGCGGCTCTGACCCGTTGAGCGTGAGCAGCGTCAGCGCGGTGACGACGACGTGCGGGCGTCCGCGCAGGCGGCGCAGCATCGAGCGCGCTTCGTCTGCGTCGGCGGGCTTGCCGAGAATATCCCCGTCCATCACCCCAATCGTGTCGGCGGCAAGAATAACAATCGTATCTGCCGCCAGCACCACCGCCGGAGCCTGCACCTGCCGCGCGACGGCGTGCGCCTTTTCTACGCTCAGACGGCGCACGTAATCCAGCGGGCGCTCGTCGGCGCGCTGGGTTTCGTCGATATCCGGTTTGACAATCGTGAACGCAATCCCAAGCGACTCAAGCAGCTCGCGCCGCCGTGGGGAGCCGGAAGCAAGAATAAACGTGGAAGGCATCGTAGCGAATGATCACGGGTAGAATTCCCCTCACCCGGCTCAGCAAACGTGAGCGTTGGAGTGAGGGGAAATGGAGCTACTCGTAGTCCTCGGCGTACTCGTCATCGTCATGGAAGCTGTGCGGGTGCCCGTGCGCCAGTTCTTCTTCGTCGGCTTCGCGGATCGTCACGACTTCCACGTTGTACGTCAGCGTCTTGCCAGCCAGCGGCGGGTTATAATCCAGCACGACCGTGTCCGCCGTCACTTCCTTGACGTAAGCCAGATAGACAAAGCCTTCTTCATCCTCGACTTCGATGACCATGCCCGGTTCGAGTTCGTCCGCCTGCGGCACGTCCTCGCGGTCAAGCTCTTCGATGTTGTCCTGGTCGTACTCGCCGTAGGCTTCGTCCGGCGCCAGCGTCACACTCAGCTTGTCGCCAATCTGCTTGCCAATCAGCGCCCGCTCCAAACCGGGAACAATATTCTCCGCGCCGTGCAGATATTCCAGCGGTTCGCCCGCGTCCGTGCGCGCCATTTCCTCGCCGTCCACCGTCAGCACGTAGTTCAAGCCGACGACGGCGCCATCCTGGATTCGATCAGGGGTCATGGGAGTTTCCTTTCACGACCCGTTGCGTGTAGGGTCGATAATGTCGCTCAATTATAGAGACAAAGAATGTAAATGGAAATAGAAATACTGCGGAATCCGATGAGCATTTGCTGAAAGGCGATGGGCTAACCGGACAGCGTGACTCAGCACGTCTAGCGCTGAAGCGCGGCTTGCCGTTCCGCCATCGCTGCTTCCAGCAGCGCGCGCAGCGCCGGGCGCTCAACGTCTTCGACGCGCCGGATTTTGACGTGCCGGAACAGGTTGCCCGTGCCTTCCAGCAGTCCGTCGGGGTCGGGCAGGGTCGCGCCATAGTTGAAGCCCAGACTGGCGTAATCCTTCTGCGCGGCAATGTAGCTGAAGTGCTCGGTCATCTTTTTGGGACCCACGCCATATCCGGCGATGCGCTGCGATGTCCACGGCACTTCATAGACGTCGGGGTACACGTCGATAATCAAGGCGCGCAGGCGTCGGGCGAGGTCTTGCGCGTCGGGACTCGATGCCGAAACAACGTCGTCAAAGGTTCCATGAGTATCGACGGTTTGCACTGCTTAGCCTTTCATAATTACGAGATTGGCAAAGCTCGACGCCAGCCGTTTGATGCCGACCATCTCGAAAGCGACCGTCACTTCTTCATCCTGCCCCATCAGCGCGCTCTCGATCACGATGCCCGCGCCGAACCGCTGGTGATAGACGCGCATCCCCGTTTTGTATTTCGTCCTGGGCTTTTCGGGCGCGCCGCCGCTGCCGGGGAACGGAATAATCTTGCCGCGCCCCGTGGGCTGCCGGTCGCGCGTTCCCGACGACTCCCACGAGGTCTGCCGCTGATACGCCTGCCGGTCGCGCATACTGCCCAGCGTGGTCGAGACGCCTTCCGTCAGCTCTTCGGGGATGTCGCCTAAAAATCGCGATGGGATGCCCGGCATACTGTCGCCGTACAGCATTCGCCGGAACGCATACGTCAGGTAGACCTGATCCTTCGCCCGCGTCAGCCCCACGTAGAACAGGCGGCGCTCCTCCGCCATGCCGTCCGGGTCGTCAAACGAGCGGGAATGCGGCAGCAGCCCTTCTTCCAGCCCGCCGATGAAGACGACCGGAAATTCCAGACCCTTCGCGGCGTGGAGCGTGAGCAGCGTCGCGGCGTTCTTGTCATCCTTCAGCGTGTCCACGTCCGCCACCAGCGCCGTTTCGGCAAGAAAATCCAGCAGCGGCACTTCGCGGTTCTGCGTGATGAAGTTCCGCAGCTCGGCAAGGTTTTCCAGCCGATCCGACACCTGTTCCGGCGTGTCGCTGATCTC
Source organism: uncultured Chloroflexota bacterium (assembly GCA_937864975.1). Classification (GTDB taxonomy): domain Bacteria; phylum Chloroflexota; class Anaerolineae; order Aggregatilineales; family Phototrophicaceae; genus ZC4RG36. The sequence continues at coordinate 2,552 of CALMDI010000847.1, forward strand.
ATGGATGTACAGGTTATAGCCCGTGCGCGCCATGATCTCGTCAAATAAGCCGAGCAGGTCGTTGCCTTCCAGCAGCGCGCGCCACTCATCCAGCATCAGCCCGAAATCGGCAAAGCTCTTTGCCGCCCTGCCGACAATCGGGGACGGCTCGCCGTGACGGATCGCCTGTAAGCCACCGTAAATCGTGTCCCCGCGCTGGACGATCCACTCCTGAAACGTTTCCTGCGACTTCTTGCCGATGCCGCGTCCCGGCACGTTAATCACCCGGTCGAAGCTCACCGTGTCGTTCGGGTTGCCTACCAGCCGCATATACGCCAGCAGGTCGCGCACTTCGCGCCGCTTGTAGAAACCGACGCCGCCGACCAGCGTGTACGGCACGTTCGCCTTCACCATCGCGTCTTCCAGCGCGCGCGACTGCGCGTTGGTGCGGTACATAATCGCGATGTCGCGGTATTCATAATTCTCACGCCGCACGAGATCGTTGACGCGGCGGGCGACGTACTCACCCTCATCCGCCTCGCTGTAGGCTTCGTAAATCGTCACCCGCGGACCGCCTTCGCGCTCGGTGAACAGCGCTTTCGGCGTGCGATGCTGGTTCTTGTCGATCACCGCCCGCGCCGCGTCGAGCACAATCTGCGTCGAGCGGTAATTCTGTTCCAGCAAAATGACGCGCGCGTTCGGGTAATCGCGCCGGAACTGAAGCACGTTCCGGTAATCCGCCCCGCGAAAGGCGTAGATGCCCTGATCCTCGTCCCCGACCACGAACACATTGTTCTGCGGCAGGCTTAAAATCTGCACCAGCTTGTACTGCGCCGTGTTCGTGTCCTGAAATTCGTCGACGAGGATATGCGCCAGCCGCCGCTGCCACCGCTCGCGCACCTCGGCGTTGTCGCGCATGAGGATGACTGTCTGCATCAGCAGGTCGTCAAAATCCATCGCGTTATTTGTCACCATCATTTGCTGATACCGCGGATAAATGCGCGCCACGATTTCGCCGAAGTAATCGTCCGCTCGAACGTCCTCCGGTGGTATCAGCTCGTTCTTGTACGCCGAGATTTTGTGCAGCACGCGACCGGGGCTGTACCGCTTCGGGTCGATGTCCATCTCGTTCAGCGCCATCTTGATGACCGAGTGCTGGTCGTCGGTATCGTAGATGGCGAAGTCGGGGCGGTACGGCGTGAAGTCGGCTTCGCGGCGCAGCATTCGCGCGCAGATCGAATGGAACGTGCCGATTTCCAGCCCGTCCCGTATGCCACCGAGCAGCGCTTCCACGCGCAAGCGCATCTCGGTCGCCGCTTTATTGGTGAACGTGACCGCCATCAGTTCGTAGGGGCGCACGCCGCAATCTTGAATCAGGTAGGCAATGCGATGCGTCAGCACGCGCGTCTTGCCGCTGCCGGGTCCCGCCAGCACCAGCACGGGACCATCACCGGCGGTGACCGCCTCGCGCTGCCGCGGGTTTAGCCCTTCCAGTAACGCCGTCACCATACCTGTTGCTCCACGATAATCAGGGAATACGAACAATTGTACCAAAGGATACGTCATTTCTGACGGTTTGCGTGGTCAAAGCTTGAACGGGCTGCTAAATGGCTTGGCTGACAGTGTTCGAATACGCGGCGGAGTGGCTACGGACGCAGCAGAAATACGTCCGCTTAACCGACAGCAGCTTCGGTCACTTCTGGCGTTGGACTCGCGAGATCGGGAGTGGCTTCAGGAGTCTGCGCGTTCGGGGTCGCTCGCTCCGCATAATCAATATCCGGGGAGTAAAGCGCCAGCCGCGCGACCTGTTCCGGCGTAATGACGAACAGATCGGTGACCGCCCACCCAAGCAGGGCTTCGTAACCGACGTACAGCCATTCGCCGTCCTCGTTGCGCGCCAGCGGCGTCACGGGGCTGTCGAACGGCACGATGCCGGGGACGGACGACGCAAGCATCGGCTCGGAGTGCAGGCGGGTATTAAAGCGCGTTCGGATCAGCGCCGTGGGCGCGACCAGGTCGTCGCTGCTTGCCGCGTCGGGCACGCGCACGGGCAGCGTATTCGGGTCGCCGTGCACCTGAACGGTGAAATAGGCAACCCACCCGGCAAGCGCCGCATTCTCCACGTAGAGCCAGTCGTTGCGCTCGCTGTTCCGCGCCAGCACCTGCGCCTGATCGGCAACGTCCAATTGGGCAATCACGTCATTGGTGATGCTCGGTCCGCTGCGGACATTGACCTGCCCGTAGGCGACCACCGTGACAATCGCGTCGATCCCGCCGCTGCCCTCGCCCGTCGCGCTGACGACGGGCAAGACGGTCGGGTCTTCTTCAAAAATCAGAAGGAAGCTCGGTATCCAGCCCGTCGCGCCGTCCGCCAGCCGCACGTACAGCCAGCGGTTCTCGTCGCCCCGCCCGACGACCTGCACCGTATCGCCCACCGACACCTGCCCGACGATCTCGAAGCGCGTATCAGGTCCGCTGCGGACGTTGACGGTTTGATAGAGCGTCGCCACGATGCCATCGTCCTGGGCTGCCCCTGCGGGCGTTGCCAGCAGCGCGATCAGGGCGACGGCGAGAAGTTTGCCAATCATGCCGGTTCCTGCGTTGTGCTTTAGTCGAAAGGCATTATAGCAAACCCGCGCGCCGTTCGAGAGAGCGGCTTCACACGAGGCAGGGAGAATCATGCGGATAGAGCGGCGTAGGGGCGACCGAGTCGGTCGCCCGTTTTAATGAGAGGTGGCGTCGTGCGGCGAAATGCTCGACGGAGGATTGAAAACCTAATGCTGACCGCGTTGATTGCGGTCTTTCCAGCGGTCGTACAGGTCGGCGCGCAGGTTATACGACAGGTACTGCCGGTCTTCGTGGACGTGCACGACGTGACGGTACAGCGCTCGCTCTTCCAGAAACAGTTTTCGGCAGATGGGACACAGATGAATCCCATCGTGTGTAACCTCTTGAGCTTCGTGCGCCAGCGCCTTAATCACGGTTGCAAACCTTCCCTGTTTCGTGAATCTAACGGTAAACCCATGCCCACGTTCTGTAAAGCCCGCGCGCGCAGAATTCACAAAAAATTGATGCCTTAAGCATCTCGCGTTCAGCGTTCAGCAATCAGCTTTCAGCTAAAAGCCAATTCAACTGCTTAACGCAAAGGCACATGGATGCAAGGGCACAAGGGCTTTTTGAACTTCCCTCTGCGTCTTTGCGTTAACTCTGTTGTATTGGTATTGCTGAAAGCTGATGGCTGATCGCTGAACGCTGACGGCTCATTGCTAAACCCTAACCCGCTGCCCGTTGCGCGTTCTCTGGCTGTCTGTCAAGATTAAGCGTGGCATCCCGACGCCAAAGAAAGCAGCGAAGCCTATGCTCGACCGATTACCCCCAGGGCTGGTAGACAACCTCACAACGTGGCTGCTCGCGGCGCTGGTCTTCGCGCTGGTGTGGGTCGTGCGCGCGATTGTCGTTCAGGTGGCGCGCAGCCTGCTCCGTCGGTTATCCGCGCGGCATGACAAACCCATCGACGTGGTGGTACGCAGCCTGGTGACAGCGCCGCTGCGCCTGCTCACGCTTGCCATCGCCATCGACCTCAGCGCGCGCGTTCTGGAACTCGACCCGGAGCTTGCCGCGTTTGTCTTTCGACTCACGCGCACGCTTACCATCTCCGCCGTTCTGCTCGGTGTCTACAATGTCGTCGGCGCGCTCATGGCGTCGTCCAGCCGCCTGCGCGCCATCACGAGCATGTCCATTCAGGACGCGCTGCTGCCCTTCCTACGCACCGGCTTGTATCTCGTCATCCTCGCCATTGGCACGGTCATCATCATTCAGATTTGGGGCTACGACGTGACCGGCTTGGTCGCGGGCTTGGGTCTCGGTGGGCTTGCCTTCTCGCTGGCGGCGCAGGACACCCTCTCGAACCTGTTCGGCTTCAGCATGATCGTCAGTGACCGTCCGTTTGTCGTCGGGGAATTCATCAAGACCCCCGACGTGGAAGGGGTGATCGAGCGCGTCGGAGTGCGTTCCACGCGCGTTCGCCAGATGAATCAGGCAATCGTCTCGGTACCCAACAGCAAGCTGGCAAGCTCCGCCATCCTCAACTGGTCGCGGCTGGACAGGCGCTGGATCGACTTTACGCTCCGCATTGACTACGGCGCGACGGTCGACCAGCTCGCCGGCAAAGAGGCCGACGAGCAGGGCCGGAATGGCCCCCATGGCGGTCAGCAGCTTCAGCGCTTCGGGGTCATCTTCGAGCCGGGCGATCAGCGGTGTCTTGATGAAGGCTGGCCCGATCGCGTTAATGCGGACTCCCAAAGCGGCATATTCTATGGCGGCGTTCTTCGTCAGGCCCACGACGCCATGCTTGGCCGCGACATAGGCGGCGACGTAGGGGTAGCCTTTGA
>CALMDI010000848.1 GCA_937864975.1 uncultured Chloroflexota bacterium
CGCGGCGTGGAGCGGCGCGAAATTCGCTCCCACCTGAAGCCCCTGCTGACCGACCGGAATTGCCGCTTCGGATTCCTCGTTGAGGTCGAGCGCGCGCGCCTTGATAGCGTAACCGCGGGGATCGCGCGGATTGGCGTTGATGGCGGCATCGCCCGCCGCAATCGCCTCAACATATTGCGAGTTCTCGATCAGCGCGCGTCCGTATTCGTAGAGGTAGTCGATGTTCGTCGGCTGCTGAGCGACCGCCTGCCCGAATAACTGCGCCGCTTCCTGCACGTTGCCGTTGAGAAACGCGGTGTAGCCCTGCTCGGCAAGCGTGCTGGCAAAGGGCGTGGGCGCGGGACCCTGCCCAACCATGCGCAGCGCCATGACCTGAAGGCGCGGAAATTGAGCGTCGACAAAAAATAGGAAGCCGGTCAGGGCGAGAATGAAGGCGACGACGAACATCCAGTATCCACGCCTTCGCCTGCGACGACGGTCGCTAAAGAAAGGCTGTGAATAATCGCGGTGAATTTGCATAACGCGGTCGGAACTCCGAAACCCTCCCTACGGAAAGCAGCACTCTCGCATTATAACCCACGTTTGGGGGTGGCTTCCAGCGTGAACGATGCGGGGCAAGCGCATCGAAGACCAAACAAACCGCCAGGACGCCAGGAGCGCCAAGAAATGAGTCTTTGGCACGGGTATGGGCGACGGATGCGAGATAGGGGACTATCCTTCAGGTTCGATGGCTAGCGCGCGGGTTCGAGCCAGTAGTTTTCGCCGCGCCCTTCCGACGTCCAGCCTTCCCAATTTTGGAAAGCGACGCGCCACCACGCCATGCCTTCCGCGCAGACCGGACCTTCGAGCACCATGAAGCGCTCGCCGCCCGCGATCTTGGCAACAATGAGGCTGTCGGTAGACGGTTCCTCGCGCACGTTGTTCGCCGGACCGGGCACGACCCGCCCGATGTGCCCCGCCACCAGCCGCGATTCGACAAATCCCTCACAGACGATAGGCTCCGGCGGCGGGACAGGCGCGAACCCGGCGCTGGCAGTCGCGCCGAGCGGTGTCACCGAAAGCACCTGAACGCGCCCGCTCAGCGGATCCATCGGCTCGCGCTCGACCTCGTCCGTGGAAATCTGATACCGGGTGAGCGCGCCATCTTCCAGCGTCATCCAGCCGTCGGGCGTGGCGGCGAGAAATTCATCGGCGCTGAAATCGACCGGCTGCTCATCGTTCGGCGTGACGAGCCGATCATTGCCACCCAGAGCGAACACGAGGAACGCATCGCCGCCCGCGACCCAGCGCGCGCGATCCAGCTCAAGGTTGTCGAGGCTGAAGTACACGACCCTCGCCCCCTCAGGGGCACGCGCGCCGGACAACGTGACCGCGTTTTTGATGCCATACAATTCGGGTCCGAAGGCGGTTGCGTCGGGGTTGGGGAGGATGGGATAGTCGGGATCGTAAACTGCGGCGATAACCTCTCCGCTTTCCGGCAGGCGGTCAGCGGCGATGTTCTGGACTTCGCCCGTCGGCGCGCGGTCGCCCGTCGAGGGATCCCAGGCGATCAACTCGTAGGAAACCGCGCCTTCCACGCAGCTCGTGCAGCTTTGTGAATACAGGACGCTGCCGCCGCGCCACGTTTCCACAATGGGATAAGGGAGTACGCCGCCCTCTCCCGGCTCGGTCATATTTTTGGCGGCAAAAATCGCGCCCGTCGCCGTGTCGAGGACAAGCATCTCGGTAAAGTAAGAGGGTGTGTCGCTCATATAGGCGACGGCGACCTGCGTGCCGTCCGGGCTGAATCCGGCGAGCGAGGCAAAGCGCGGCGTCACGTCGGTAAACGGAAGCTCGCGGCAGCACTCGCCCGTCGCCAAATCCGCGACGACGACGCTGCTGAGATGGCTCGCCAGCGTGGCGAGCGTGCGTCCATCGGGCGACAGGCGCACGCCGTCCTGCCCGATGGACAAGGCTTCTGGCACCGAGGCGCGCGAGACAATCCCGTCGAGCGTCACGGTGACGATCTCGCGGGTCGCGCCGTCGGTGTGGAGGAGCGCAAGCTGCCAGTTGGCGTCCGATTGCGCGGCGACTCCAGCGGAGAAAAACAGGAAGACGCAGAAACTGACAATAGCGCGTAGGAACCGCATAACTGCCTCGTTTCGTCATGTTGCCGAGGCATTATAAACAATCTCAGCCCAACGCCTCAATCACCCGCCGTGCGCGACTGCGGCTCGGCGTAGCTGGTCACGCGGAAGGGAATT
>CALMDI010000849.1 GCA_937864975.1 uncultured Chloroflexota bacterium
GACCCCTCCCTCCACCAATGCAGCACCTAGAATGCAGTACACGCGGTGCATGTGTCGAACTCCATTCGGGCGCGCTAGCCGCGCTTGCTCTCCGAGGGGGGAACCCAGCGTAAGAGGTCGTGACCATGAACGTCCGCGACGATACTTTCGAGATGCCAGATGCGCGCCTGAAAAGCGCCGGGAACGGCAATTTCGACATTCTCGCCCGGTCGATAAAACGCTTTGGAAGGATGGATCATGATTTCATTCCGGTGGTTGCAATGCCGGCGATAAAATGCCGCTGAAACAGCACGTAGACCAGCACGACGGGCAAAAGCGCGACAATCGAGGCGGCAAACACCTGACCCCATTCGGTGAGGTGCTGGTTCTGAAACAGCGCAATCGCAATCGGCAGCGTCCGGCGGCTGGTCTCTTTAATCGCCACGTGCGCCCAGGGAAATTCATCCCAGCTATACAGGAAGGTAAAGATCACGGTCACGGCTAATCCAGACCGGCTCAGGGGCAGCACGATGCGCCAGAATACCGTCCACGGGCTTGCGCCGTCGATCCAGGCGGCTTCGAGCAGGTCTTGCGGGATCGTCTTAAAAAAGCCGGTCAGCAGATACGTTTGCAGCGACAGGCTCATAGCGACGTAGACGAGGATCAGTCCGAGCAGCGAATTGAGCAGCCGTAGTTCTTTGGCGACGAGGAACTGGGGGATGATGAGCATCACCGATGGGATCATCATGCCCAGCAGAAGCACGGCGAACAGCAGCTTCTTACCGCGAAACTGCATCCGCGCGAAGGCATACGCCAGCATCGAGGCGACGAGGACGGTCAGCGCCGTCGCCGATACGGCGACAATCACGCTGTTCGCGAAGTAGAGACCGAAGTTGTCGGTGCTCAGCGCTTCCGTGTAGTTCCGCCACGTCACTTCGGTCGGAATCAGGCGCGGCGGCATCTCGAAGGTGAACGACTGCGGTTTTAGAGACACGGACACCATATACAAAAACGGGATGGCGACAATCAGCGCGCCGAGGGAGAGAAGCGCGTAGGTGATGACCGCATACACGAGTCGCTTTTTCTGCATCGCGCTGCCCCTTAGTACTCGATGTCCCGCTGGAGCACGCGAATTTGCACCAGGCTGATCACAAACACTACAGCCGTCAGTAAATAGCTGATGGCAGCGCCCCTGCCGAACTCGAAGTTGTCGAATGTCTCTTCATACATCAGCGTGAGAACGAAGTGCGTCCGGTCGAGCGGGTTACCGCCGTCGGTCATCAGCAAGCCGGAGATGTAGACATTCAGCGCGCCGATGGTGAGCACAACCAGCAGAAACACGAGTGTGGGGCGCAGCAGCGGCAGGGTGAAAAAGCGAAAGCGTCGCCAGGCGTTCGCGCCATCCACCGCCGCGGCTTCATAGAGCGCTTCGGGAATCGCCTGCAAGCCTGCCAGCATGACAATTGCCGTCCAGCCGACGCCTTTCCAGATGCCGAGCAGGTGGATGGGAATCATGGCGAGCGTTTCATCGGCGAGCCAGCGCACTGGCTGGTCGACCAGTCGTGCCTGCTGCAAGAGGTAATTGACGAGTCCTGCCTGTCCGTTGAACAGGTATTCAAACAGCAGAGACACGATCACCCAGGAGGTGATAACAGGCAGATAGTACAGCGTGCGGAAGAAGGCTTGACCCGGCAGCCGCTGGTTGAGCAGGATGGCGATGCCCAAGCCGAGACCCATTTGCGCGGGGACGGTGACGACGGCGTAGAGCAGCGTGTTCAGCGCCGCCCTTTGAAAGACTCCGTTATTGAGTATGTCGAGATAATGCCCCAGACCAACGTATTCGCTGCGTTCGGGTCGCAGGATATCCCAGTCGTACAGGCTGATGCGAAACGAGTAGAGCATTGGAAGGACGACGAAGACGCCGAACAACAGCAGTCCGGGCAGCAAAAACGCATACGGGATCAGTCGCTGAAACAGCAGACTCAATCCAGCGTCCTTCTGTTTTGCCTGAGGGCGGGGGAGGCTCCTCGGAGCCTCCCCCTGATGCACGTTCGGCGTCGCCATGCGTTACTCAGCCAGCAGCGTATCGACTTCAGTGACGGCGTCGTTCAGCGCTTCCTCGACTGTCTTTTCGCCGCGCAGCATGAACTGGAAGGCGTTGTTGATGATGTTATCAATCTCGCTCCAGTGCGGGGTTGGCGTGCGCGCCTGCGCGGTTTGCAGTTGATCCATGAAGACGCCGAAATACTCCGGCAGCGCCTCATTGCCGACGAGACGACTGAGGGTCGGGATCACGCCGACCTCACTCATCGCCAGTTGGTAGTCTTCGCTGAGCAGATAGTTGATCCATTCGAGCGCCGCTTCCTGGTTGGGGGAGTCCGCAAACAGGACGACATTTTCGCCGCCCACCACGCTGCTCGTCGTGCCTTCGGGACCCGCGGGGATCGGCGCGAAGCTGACCTCGAAGTCCGGGAAGTCGTTCTTGTAAATGTCGACCATCCACGGTCCGTCCACAATCATACTGTAAAGACCCGTGGCATGTCCTTCTGCCGTACCAATGCCGCCGCCGAGCAGGTTGGGAGACACACAGTCTTCACCATACAGATCGACCAGCGTCTGAAACGCCTGAACACTGGCTTCACTGTTCAGGTATCCCTCCGCCGTGGTGACTTCGGGATCGGTAATTTGCCCGCCCTGCGCGTAGAAGAGAGGCGCGGGCGCCCAGAAATACGTTCCACCCAGCGCATAGCCATACTGCTGGTCGCCTTCCGTCAGTGCGCAGGCGGCGCTGACGAAATCCTGTACCGTCGCGGGGACTTCTAAACCGGCTTCCTCAAACTGCGCCTGATTGTAGAGCAGGACCTGCGTGTTGGTGTTAAGCGGCAGACCCCAGTAGCGACCAGCCCAGTAGTTGGTCTGAAGCGGTCCGGGGAAAAGCCCTTCCGCGAGTTCGTTAAAGTTCGGAAGTGTCTCGTCCATCGCGGCGAGAACGCCCAACTCGGCAAATTCGGGAACCCACACGATGTCGAGGCGCGCGACGTCTGGCGGCTCGCCACCGGCAATGGCGGTCAGCAGCGCCTCCTTGAAATCGTTGTAGGCGTAGCGCGTGGCTTCAATGTCGATGTCGGGATGCGCCGCCTCGAACGCCGCGATCTGTTCGTCCAGCTTCGCGGTTTCGGGGTCGCTCATCGTATGCCAGTAGCGCACCGTCGTCGTATCCTGCGCGGCGGCGGGGGCGAGCATCAGGCATGTCACGATCAGAAGCGCGAGGGTCAAGCTAAGGCGTTTCATGGTTATTCTCCTTCAAGGAACGAGTCTTTCACGAGCGTGTCAGAAGCCGGAAAAAGTTGGTCGAAAACCTCCTCTCTTGAAGCGGTTCAATTCTTCATAAAATTAATCATCGCGGTCGTCCCGTCGATTCGCGCACGCGCAGCACGGGCTTGATAAGCTGTCCTGACAAGCCATCGACAGGGTCATCATTGATGAGCGCCTGCACCAGCGCGTACAGCATTTGCCCGATCTCTCGAATGGGCTGGTAAATGGTGGTCAACGGAGGATGCGCGTGGCGGGCTAGCGCGATGTCGTCGAAGCCGACAATCGAGATCTCGCTGCCGACTTTCAGCCCAAACTCCTGAGCGGCGCTCATCGCGCCGAACGCCATCCGGTCGTTGCTGCAAATAATCGCGGTGGGTGGGTGGAGTCGATCCAGTAACAGGCGGGTACAGCGATAGCCGGAGAATTCGCTGAAATCGCCTTCCACGATCAGCTCCGGGTCGATCTTGAGTCCGTGTTTATGCATCCCTGCCGCGAAGCCCTCCCATCGCCGTTGTGCAAGCTGCTGCTCGATGGGCGGCGCGAGGTAGGCGATGCGCTCGTGCCCAAGCGCGGCGAGGTGATCGACCGTAAGCTCCACGCCGTAGGTGCCGTCCACGTCGATCCAGTGAAGATCGTCGTTGGGGTCGTGCTGACCAAACAGAACGAAGGGGAAGCCGCTGTCTTTCAGATACGTAATGCGAGGGTCGTTGCGGCGCGGCGCGAAAAGGATCAGCCCGTCCACCTGCCGCCCGCGAACGACCCGTTGATACAGCTCGATTTCAGACGGTCCGACCGGCACCGTCCAGAACGTCAACCCGATAAAGTCTTCCACCGCCGCGCTGCTGATGCCGGCTATCAGTTCGAGGATGAACGGGTCGGACTCGACCGACGCGCCATCGGGTCGAAGCTCGGTGCGAATCATGCCGATGGTATCCGCTCGCTGGGTGCTCAGGCTCCGCGCGGCGGCTTTCGGATGATAGTGGAGCGCTTCAATCGCTTTGAGAACACGCTGCCGGGTCTCGTCGCGCACCAGCGAGCTACCGTTGAGAACGTGCGACACCGTTCCTACAGACACTCCCGCGAATTGAGCCACGTCACGAATGGTGGACACATAGACCTCAGGATTTGAACCGGTTCAAAATAGTAAAACATATCCCGGTTCTTCTGTCAACTTATTCACAGGATGGGCGATGCTCTCAGATGTTTAAGATGCGGCGGATTCGATAGTGGGCGGCAGGTGGAAATGAGGGAATAGGGCGGGGGTTCTGAACGTCGTAATGTCGGCAATCAAACCATCGTTGATGGTCAGTACCTGAATGCCGTAGGCGCTGTACGTACCCGGCGTTTGCGCCTGACGATAGAGACCGAACGCGGGTTGCCCATTCGCCCGTGTCGGCAGCAGCCGCCAGCGACCGGCTGCGTCCCCGCTGAACACGGTCGCGGAGGTCAATTTGCGAATTTCGTCCTTGCCTCGATACCACGAAGGAATGGGCGGCATACTGAACGTCGCCTCCTCTTTCAGAAGGCTGAGCAGCGCATGGACGTCGGCGGTTTCCCAGGCGCGCACGTAATCACCAAGCCGCGTCTGGTCGACCTCGTCCAGCATGGCAGTCGTGAAGCCTCCGGCGCGGGTTGCGTAGCCATGCGTTGCCAGCGTGGCGCGCGCCCGGTGCAAAGCGCTTTTGACAGCCGCCACTGTCATGTCCAGCAGCGCTGCCACTTCGCTGGCTTGCCAGTCCATCACGTCGCGCAGGAGGAGAACGGCGCGCTGGCGCGGCGGTAACAGGTGCAGCGCGGCGATGAACGCCATCGTAATCGTCTCCCGCGCCGCGACGTAGCGTTCCGGGGTGTCGTCGCTCGGCGCGAGCAGGTCATCAGGATAAGGCTCCAGCCAGATCGGCTCCATGATCCCCGCCGGGACTGGCTCGGCAGCACTGGAAACCGCCTGCCGTGTGACTGGCACCCTGCGCCGCGGGCGCCTTTTTAGGTTATCGAGACAGACATTCGTGGCGATTTTATACAGCCACGCTCGGAAAGAGGCGCGCCCCTCGTGGGTTTCGCGCCGCCGCCACGCGCGCAGAAAGGTTTCCTGAACCATATCCTCGGCGTCCTGCACGGAACCCATCATGCGATAACAATGCGCCTGTAGCTCTCGGCGGTAGGGTTCGACGAGCGTCCCGAACTGATCCTGATCGACGCTGTCTATCGGCATGACGGTTGGCTGGGAGCCGGTGTTTTCAGTCAAGCTGCACCTCGAAACCGCTGGGATTGAAATTCATGCCGTCGCGACCGCACCCTTTTGTCTCATTGGATCGTCTTAACTGGACGGACTTTATGAGTTGTCGTTGAGGAGCATAAACGATGCCATAATTCAGTGCCACCGCGAACATCAAGGCATCCCCGGAGACGATCTGGAAAATCCTGACGGATGCGGCGAACTATCCTACCTGGGACCCGTGGGCAATTCGCATCGAAGGGGCGATTGCGCCAGGTGAAATGATTACTGCCTACAACAAGATCAACCCCAAGCGCGCCTTTCCCGCGAAAGTGACCGAGTTTGTTCCCGGCAAGCGGATGGTGTGGACGGGCGGGATGCCATTGGGGTTGTTCAAAGGGGTACGAACGTTTAGCCTCGCGCCGAGAGGGGATGGTACGATTGATTTTACTCTGCGAGAAGACTACAGCGGTCTGCTGCTGCCGCTCATTGGCGGCTCGATACCCGATCTGACGCCATCGTTCAACGATTTTGTCGCCGGGCTAAAGGCGCGTGCGGAAAGGGGGTGAGCCGGTTCGTCGAAGTGTCCAGATCGTCCAGATTAGTCCATCATCCATCGTGAGATTTGAGGAAACAACATGGCACAGAATCCATCCGCAGGACAGGGAACGAAGGAAAGCCCGTGGGTGCTTAAGACGCCTCCGGGGACATCGGAATATACGCTCTACCGTGACGACAGCCAGGACCCGCCGGTTCTGGTGTGCAAAGTTGGCACCACCACGCTGCTGTACGATGCGCGCGCCATTGAAGAACTGCACGCCATGTTGAAAGCGCACGGCGACTGGATGGAATTAGGCAGCGCCGACGAGCAAAAGGAAGCGAAAGCGGGAACCGTGGAGGCGTGGGGGCGCTCGGCGGATAATCCGCGGGGCGGCTGGTATGGACTCAAGAAAGGACTTCGCGGTCGTTTCGGCATGTACATTCCGCCCGTTCTGGAAGTGCTCGGCTTGGCGGAAGTGGAACATAACCCAAAGGGCAATCGCATGAGGGCGCTCTAGGTTTACGGGCTTGGTTCGCGTCGCATATGAAAAGGGCGACCCGGCTTCCGATAGTCCCGGCATATCGCTTTACGCAGGAGAAGCCCCTAAACGAGCGGGGGTAAAGGTACGGTCATGTGCCGAATCCTCAAGCGAATTGGCGGTCGCCCTCTGGATTTCTGCTCGCATATTGAAGTCGCAAATGTGAAACAGGGTCAACTATAGGCATCCTGCACAATCTTTTTGTGCCGCCTCGTTGTTTCGCATAGATTCAACCTTTATATAACAGTGTTTTATTGAGTATAACGCAAGGTGTTTTTGTTGACCGACTATACGATTGCCGTTTTAGAAGACAGCATCCGCATTTTAGAAATCCTTGAGCCGAGCCGCGAAGGGCTGACGCTGGCGCAGGTGGCGGAACAGTCGGGCTTTGTGAAGAACAAAGCCTTCCGCGTTCTCTTCACGCTGGAAAAACACTCCCTTGTCGAGCGCGATTCTGCCGGACGTTACCGGCTTGGATGGCGTTTCCTCGAATTTGCCCGCCACGTGCAGCATCAGACTCGTTTGATCGAGGTCAGCCGTCAGATCATGGACGAGCTTGTCGAGACGACGCGGGAAAGTATTTTCCTCGGCGTCATCAACGGCGACGACGTGTTGTGCGTTGCCGCGCGCGAGTCGCCGCGCTCAATCCGTCTGTTCGCGCAGGTCGGACGCCGCGCGCCGCTGCACAGCGGGGGTGTGCCCAAGGTGCTGTTCGCCTTTTTGCCCGACGAGGAACGGCGCGCGCTGATTGACCGCTTCTCGATGGATCGCGAGTCCGGCTATCTCAACCGGCGGGACGTTCTGGAGCAGCAGCTCGCGCAAATTCGCGAACAGGGATATGCGGTCATCGTCGACGAGCTGGACAAGGATGCCTGCTCCGTGGCGGCGCCCATCCGCGGCGATCACGGGCGCGTCATCGCCGCGCTGTCGATTGCCGGACCGTCGATGCGGTTTCCGCAGGAGGCAATTGGGCGCTATACCGAGATTGTCGTAGACGCCGGTAGGCGCATTTCCGAGGCGCTTGGCTACCAGGAGCGTGTGATGAGCGGAAACGGAGTTCATCAACCCCTACAGAATTAGTCCGCTTTTGTCGAAAAGTTGAGGAGCGCATGATGCAGGAATTATCCGAAGCAACCCGCGACAGCCTCGAACAAAATTTACTGGACGAGCTTTCCATCGAAGCACCGTGGGCGCTCATCGAGCGTTTTACCACGCTGGTACGCGAGTCGGGCAGCGAGGACGAGCGCGAGGCAGCGCGCTACATCGCCGCGCAGCTTGAGCAGCTTGGCATCCCTCATACCGTTTACGAGCCGGAATTGTTCCTCAGCGTGCCAGTCAAGTCGTCGCTGGTCGTCAACGGGCAAACGATCCGAGCGAAAAGCCCGGCATTTTCCGCTACGACCCCGCCCGCAGGCGTCACCGGGGACGTGGTCTCCATACCAAGCCTCTACTCGCCGCGCAGCATCGATCTGTTCGACGTTACCCCCGCCACCAACGCCAACGTCGCCGGAAAAATCGTCATCATCGACGGCTACGGCGGTCCCCCGCCGGTGCGTCTCTTCGAGCAGTTGGGCGCGATTGGGCAGATTTACATCAACCCCGGCGAGGACATTCACTGGGGCATCTGCACCACTATCTGGGGCGCGCCCGACCTCGATAACTACGCGCGCCAGCCGCGCACGCCTGTCGTCTCAATCAGCCGACCGGATGGCGAAAAGCTGCTCCGACAATTGGAGCAGGGCGGACTGCGCGCCTCGCTGCATACCGAGATGAACGAAGGCTGGATGAAGTGCCCGGTGATCGAAGCGGTCATCGAAGGCACGGTCGAGCCGGAGCGCTTCACGCTCGTTCACGGGCATTATGACTCGTGGGACGTCGGTATTGGCGACAACGCCGTGGGCGACGCGACCCTGCTCGAACTGGCGCGCGTCTTTCACAAGCACCGCGACCAACTGGCGCGCACGCTCAAAATCGCGTGGTGGCCCGGTCACTCGACCGGTCGCTATGCGGGGTCAACCTGGTACGCCGATGCCTTTGGTCTCGACCTCGCCCGCGACTGCGTCGCTCAGGTGGATATCGACTCGCCGGGCTGTCGCTGGGCGACCGAGTATTACGACATTTCGTGGATGGTGGAGACCGAGGACTTCTGCAAGCAGGCGATCAAGGATGTGACCGGCAAAGAGGCGCACGGCGAGCGCCCGCACCAGGCAGGCGACTACTCCTTCAACAACATCGGCATTTCCAGCTTCTTCATGCTGCTCTCCACGATGCCGAAGGACATGCTTGAGGA
This sequence comes from uncultured Chloroflexota bacterium, assembly GCA_937864975.1. Classification (GTDB taxonomy): domain Bacteria; phylum Chloroflexota; class Anaerolineae; order Aggregatilineales; family Phototrophicaceae; genus ZC4RG36. The sequence continues at coordinate 8,879 of CALMDI010000849.1, forward strand.
GAAGAATTACTACCCTGTCGGCGGCTGCGGCGCGAATATCGCGTGGCACACCGAAAACGACACGCTTGAAATTGCCGACAAGGACAACCTGATGCGCGACCTGCGCGTCTACGTGGCGACGATTCAGCGCGTGCTGAATAACGCCATTCATCCCTTCGATTTCCGCCGCCTGACAGCCGAGTTTGATGAAACGGTCAGCCGCTACGCGGACGCGGCGGGTGGCGACGTGGATTTCGCGCCGGTCAAAACGGCGTTGAGCGACCTGAAAAGCGCGCTCGATGCCCTGTACGCGCGAGCGCCGGAACTGGTCAATAAATCGGTTGGTGATCCCGCGGTGCGCGCCTACAACGACGCCATTCTGGAGATGGGTCGGCTGCTCATCCAGATTAATTTCACGCGCGAAGGCATGTTCCGCACGGAACCGGCGATCAAAATTCCGCCGCTGCCCGATCTCGCGCCCGCGACCAGCCTGCGCGAAGCGACCGGGCACATGCGTCATGTCACCCGTACGCACGTCGTCCGCGGCGTCAACCGGGTCGCGTGGGCATTTGAAAATGCCGCCCGCGCCGCGCGGCGCGCCGTCGAGCAAATTCAACAGCAACCTTAAATCGGGGGCGGCACGCATCTACGCTGCCGCCTGTCATCGTCCTGGCGCCATCCGCTTCAGCGAAGTCGAGGTTGACGATGAAAATCCTGTATCTGATTCCCGGTCCGATGGGACGCACGCCGGAAGGCAAAGCCGAGGTCGCGCGTCGTGGCGACATGCTCAAACAGTATGCCGCGCCCGGTACGCAGGTAGACATTGCCGACGTGCCGGAGGGTCCGGCGTCGATTGAGAGCATGTACGAGGAATATCTGTCGATTCCCGCCGCCGCGCGGCGCATCGTCGAGCTTGAAGAGGAAGGATGGGATGCAGTCATCCTCGGCTGCTACGGCGATCCGGGGCTGGATGGGCTGCGCGAGCTAACGACGATGCCGATCATTGGACCGGGTGAGGCGACGGCGCTGATGGCGGCGTCGTTGGGGCATCGCTTCTCCGTCATTACGATCACCGACAGCATTATCCATGCCACCGAGCGCCAGATGCGGAATATCGGCGTCGGCGAAAAACTCGCCAGCGTGCGCGTTGTTGGCATCCCTGTGCTGGAGCTGCATCGCGACCGCGAGCGCGCGATTGAGGCGACGATTGAGCAGGGGCGCAAGGCGATTGAGCAGGATCGCGCCGATACCCTGATCGCGGGCTGCATGACAATGGGATTTCTCGAAATTGCCGAAGTCGTCGGAGCCGAGCTTGGCGTGCCGTTCCTCAACCCGGGGCGCGTCTCGCTCAAGTTCGCGGAAGCAATGGTCGGTTCGGGGCTGACGCATTCCAAGCGGGCGTACATGATGCCGCCCAAACTCGCCGAAGGCAAGGTTCGCTCGGCTGCCGAACTGTTCAAATCATAAGGGGGTTGCCGTGAGTTTTGTTCTTACCAACGCAACCCTGATTGATGGCACCGGGCGCGACCCGGTGCAGCGCGCGGGCTTGCACGTGCGCGATGGCAAAATCGCCTGGATTGGCGGCATGGCGGACCTGCCCGCGGATGCTAGGAGCGCAGAGGAGATCGACGTCTCCGGCAAGACGGTCATCCCCGGCTTGATCGACGCGCATGTTCACGTCTGCTGGAATGGGCGCGAGAGCGTACTGGAACTCATCAAGCGCGACCGCGACCGGATCATCCTCGAAGCGGTCGATACGCTGCGGCGCATTCTTGCCAGCGGCACGACGACCGTGCGCGACATCGGCGGGCATGATTTTGTCGAAATGTCGCTGCGTCAGGCGGTCAATGCCCGGCAGATCACCGGACCGCGTATGAGAGTTTCCGGCAAAGTGATCGCCATGACGGGCGGGCACGCCTACTTCATCGCCCGCGAAGCCGACGGACCGCAGGAAGTTCGCAAAGCCGCGCGCGAGCAGATTAAGGCGGGCGCGGACACGATCAAGCTGATGGCAACCGGCGGCGCCGCGACGCCGAGCAGGATCGTCTGCCACAGCCTCAGCGGGTCC
>CALMDI010000850.1 GCA_937864975.1 uncultured Chloroflexota bacterium
TCCGCGAGAGCGCCAGCCGCCGCCCGTCGGGCGTGACATAGAGGCGAGTCGCGTCCTCGAAGCTGGCGTAGCTGCAAATGGTGTCCATCCATTCCGGCGTCTGCGATGGCAGCGTGAAAGGGTCTGCCTCGGCAACTTCCCGCCAGACGTCGCGCGGCGCGGGGCTGGTAACGGTCATTGTATCAACACGACGTTCGGCAATCATGTCGCAGTCTCCTGATGGTGTATATTCGCCCAGCGTTGGCTGTCGCGCGGCTGGCGCTTAGGTGCTGCCACGCCGAAAACCGTAGGTTTGCAGCGCGCGCTCGATGAGGGTTTCGGCAATCTCGGCGACCGGCTCGCCGCGCTCGCCTGTTTCGTCACGGCGCTCGTCCAGTTCCGCCCAGATCTGGCGCAGCGCTTCGACAAAATTGGTGTCGCTGGTCGTGATCTGCTCGTTGACGATGATCCCACCCAGGACGAGCGGCATATACACGCGCGTGAAATCCAACCCCGTTCGGGTATGAAGCGCCTTTAAAATTCGCTCGGAGTATTCGACCATTTCGGCGTCCGTGCCCAGGTCTTCTCCGGTCGCCGTTGCCACCATCGAAAACGCCAGTGTAATCGCGTCGCGCAGCAGGTCGTCGTATGCCATTTTGACGATGAGCGGCACTGCATGGCTCGCCGCGCGCTCGTCCCGGACGAGCATTCGCAGCATGGCGCGGCTCCAGTGCGGCAGGGTCTGCTCTGCTTTGCCGGACAGTACAGGGGTGAGGTTGAAGCTGCCAGCGGTAATGGGGTTATGCGAGAATTCGCGCGGCGCGGCATATTCCAGCACCAGCGCCATCACCTTGGCGATCATGAGCGCTTCCGCCGACGTAACGGGATAGCCTGCCTCGGCAAATTTCGCCTCGCTTGCCTCCATGAGCGGCTTGAGCGTATGGTCGCGCTTCAACTGGGGCAGAACTCGTGAACGGAACAGCTCGCCGGAACGCTGCAACAGCAGTGAATCGTCCTCGATGTCCGCCATCGTCCACAGGCTGACCCACCCGGCGCTCACGTTGGCGGGTGTGACGCGGTTGTCGGTTAACACTTCCACAGGCGTATCGAGAATGTTGCGTCCCAGGCGTTTCGTCGCCGAAAACCCGATGGTCTTCAGAATGGTGATCCGGCGCGCGCGGTCTATCGGAAGCGGCGTTGGGTCGAAGGGCGCACCGCCCGTGGTTTCGCGCGTGCGGTTGGGCTTGCCTGTCGATTTCGGATCCACTTCAATGCCAAGCTTGTAGCTGCCCGATGGCGTATCCGGCAGGGCGGCGACAGGCAGCGTGACGTAGCCGACCTCCGCGGGACCCAGGGACAGGACGAGACGCGGGGTCTTGGCGCGAAACTGCTTCGGCAAATGCAGGGTTGCCGTCACATCCACCTTCGCATCCGATGCGTTCTGCACGAGCAAGATCATTTCAAACGGGCGTCCGCTCGCCACGGGGGTCGGGTGCGTCCCCACAGCCGCCTGCACAATGCCGATGTTGGCGCGTGTATTCGTGACGTAACCGAGAACGTCCGGGCACAGCGGTGTTGCTGTCATAGAACTTCACTCAAGGCTTAACGTATCATCTACAGAATGCGGATTTCGATCAAGGCGCCTTACGAACTATTCATGAAAAATTCGTAATTTCGATGCGTCTTCATGATTTAACGTAAGCGCGTTGCGATATTACGTCAAGTTAACGAAATTCATAACCGGTTACAGGAGGCGTTGTTCGTTTGAGAGGAGCGTATGCGTCAGGTCGCCGCCTGTGTAGCGTGCCAACAGGTCGACGAGATCGTCGAGCGCTGCCTGAATGTCGGCACGCGCGTTGGTATGATGCGCCTCGACGGTGATGACGACGTCGGTGGTGTCGTCGCGGGCGGCGCTTTCGTCGCTCTGTCGCCAGCACCAGCGCCGCGCGACGCCGAGGTTCGTCGCGTCGGTAAAGACTACTTCGCCCGGTTGGGGATATTCCGCTTCGTCTTTGCCAAGATTCGTGAACCGCTCGCTGCCGTCCGCGAAATGAACGGTGATAGGCAAGGCGAGCGAGCGCGTATCGACCACAGCGACGGGCAAGCCGTAGCGGATACTCACGAGGTTGCCGAGATCGACAAGCGTGTTGATGCTGGGGATATCGCCTTTCTTGGTCAGGCGGCGCAGGAGGGACTCGGCGGCGGAACGATATTGGGTGGGATCAACGCCGAAGCGGCGGAAGGCGGCGCCGCCAACGTTCGGGACCAGCTCGGAAACCGCGCGGACACGCCGCGACCGGGCCGGTTCCGCCGCCGATTTTCCGCTTCGTTTCGCCGCCTTGGCCACGCCTGTTCCACCCTTGGCGCTTGCATGGCATAGGCGGCCCATGGCCGCCAATGCCTCCGACGCGCTTTTATGTTGGTATGCTGTGCATAAGCGCGATCTGCCGTGGCGGGCGAAGGCCGGTGAGGCGCCGAGCCGCCCCGTGACCGGATCGATCGCGTTCGGGTCGAACTGCGACTGCTGGTCCCACTTCGTGCGGAACGGCGATGAGTACGACCAGCGCATTCCCAAGTTCAGCGTCAGCGTGCGGGTGATCTTCCAATCGTCCTGGAAAAACAACGCATTGTAGTAGTTATTCAGATGGATCTCGTTTGCCTCAGGTGTAAGTCCGCCGTTGAGAAGAAGCAGGGACGGGCCGGCGTTGACTGCACCCAAGTTAACGTAGTCGGTCACGGTCGAGAAGATCTGATTGGTAATAGTAGCAGAATCGTCGCCATCA
>CALMDI010000851.1 GCA_937864975.1 uncultured Chloroflexota bacterium
CTCACGTAGCTGCAGTCGGCGGGGCATGGCATTCTCGCTTTTTGCCCCGATTTTACCTTTACTTGCCGGATGAACCATTTAGCTGATGCAATACTCCCTGTTCATTCGCAACCCGTGGGAATGATCCTGTATCTTCCATGCGCTTAACAAGATGGGGAGATACCTGCGCTAACCCGATCAAACGATCACGCGCAATTGGCGGCGCAGTTGCCATGCGAAGCATTAGGAGAGACGAAGGATTTTGACGTAGAGCTTCTGGGGAAATATCGCGTAAGTATCGCGTTTGTTGTAATGCCAATTCAACCTGCCTGGTCGTTTCAACGCGCTGATTTCGATAGGTTTCCGGCGCAAATTGTAGAAACCAGGTGTTATAGAAATCGACAGATTGGGCAATATCAGCCTTCCATAACGATGGCTTATCGGCATTTACAGACATTGATCTAACTCATAAGTCATATTGGAGTGTCTACCTGGATGCCCTGCTCGCCGAGCGCGTCGCGCAGCGCTTCCCACTGGTCGGCGCGCACGATGACCGCCATCTCGCCCAGCCGCGCGCCCAGGTAGCGCCGCAGGGCGGGCGATTCCCAGATTTTGTCGAGCACTTCGGGCGAGGTCGTCCGCAGGATCAGGAGCCGTTCCATGCTCACGGTCGTCGTTGGACCGGCGCGCCACGTTTCCAGAAGCTGCGCCAGCTTTGGCGGCAGCGGTTGATCGCCTGTCGCTTTGGTCAGGAACGCCGTGATGTGCCCGACGCTAATCCCCTGCGCGCCTGCCCGCGCGATTCCGCGAGGATCAAGCTTGTAGGTATACGGATCGCCCGCCGAGAACCACGTCGTAAAGCGAGCGATCTGAAAGCGGTCGATGCGCGGCACCTTGCGCGATACCAGCAGCGTGCCATCCTCGCGGAGCGTGATCTTCTCCGGCGCTTCGGGCGGGTTGGGCCAACTTGCCAGGTTCAGAAAGGCACGCCCGAACACCGTCAGCCGCGCGGCGTCGTCGCCCACGTCCACCAGCCCAAGCCAGTGCATCGGACCGAGCAGCGTATATTCGAGCAGCGCGCCCTCGACGGCATCCCAGCTCTCAAACCCTTCGAGGTAATCGCCTTCCTCATTGCGGATATACCAGCTATCGTAATCGCCGCCCGGTCGCTGGAAGTCCGGGTCGGTTTCCTTGACCGCGCCGATAAAGGCGTCCATCGACCACCATGCCTGCCCCGGCACGAGGTCTGCCAGGAATCCGGCAACCGCCTGTCGCACCACCGCCGGGTCATACGAATCCAGCGCGCCGCCGGGTTCGGGGTACAGCCCCGGCACGTGCCACAGGTCACGATAAACGCGGCTGTCGCGCCACGCCTCCGCCAGCCGCCGAATCTGGTCGGCGCGCGGCGCTTCGAGCCAGCGGCGGGCTTCCGCGCGCTGCGTGTGCGCGTGCCCCCCGCGCGCCTCGACCAAACCCGCCGCCAGCCCCAGCCCTAGCAGGAAGGTAAGGCGTTCCTCGCCCGGCGTGAGCAGGAGCGGCGCGAGCGCGTCGCGGTCTTCCTGCACCAGCCGGTAATCGGAAAGCTGCTGCATCCGCTGGTCAAGGTCGAGCGCGGGCGTCTGAAGCTGAATGTAGGCAAGCAGCGTCGTCAGGTCGTCCACCGCCGAGGTATCGGCGGCGCGCACGCTGGTTGCGTTGGGCATCGATTCGATGGCGATGGATTCTGCCTCCTCATCCGGTGCGTCTTCGTCGTCAAGATGTTCGTACTGTGTCTTGTGCGTCGGCAGCACTTTGAGCAGGTCGTCCGGCACGTAGACAATGGCGCTCGATCCCTTGCCCGTGTTCTCGTACCCCTGAGCGATCAAGCCGTAATAATAGAGCGCCTCGGCGAGGCTGGAAGGGTTTTTGTCCGGGCGCTCGCGCTCGATCTGCGCCGCGCCCATCCTGCGAATCTCGCCAAACAGGCGCTCGAATTTTGGCGTCGGCATCTTCGCGCCGGCGCCGATCAGCATAAACAGCGCGCCGCGCTGCTTTTCGTCCAGCAGCCCCCAGACGCGCTCGGCGCGGTCGCTGTTGAGCATCGCCTTGCTCAGCGCATCGATGATCTCGCCGCTGTCCATCAGCTTGTCGACGTTCACGCCCCACACGCCGGCGAGAATCGGCAAGATCGCGGTATCGCTTTCACGCAGCGCGCGGTTGATGTTTGGCACGGCGAGTCTTTCCGGCAGTTGGATAAACCCCGATGACGCCCTATTCTAACCGGGTGTTCGGATCGTTCGGGCGAGAATTGGAACAAATTTTAACCAGGCATTTGACAATAGAATGAATGTTCGACTACAATGCAGCTAGGCGATGTTGAAATTTTGTAAGATAAAGGATCCACACCATGCGTGAACGTAACAAGCTGTCCGAGCGGCAGCGCGGCATCCTGCGGTTTATGGAAACGTACCTGGACATGCAGGGCTTTCCACCCACCATTCGCGAGATTGGCGAAGCGACCGGCATCAATTCCACGTCCGTCGTCAATTATAACCTGAACAAGCTGGTTGAAGCCGGTTTACTTCAGCGCGCCTCTGCGAAGTCGCGCGGCATCCGCCTGACGTCGACCGCCAAGTCGCTGCCGAAAGCCGTCATCGCCGCGCGTACCACCGCGCGCGTGCCGCTGGTGGGTCAGATCGTCGCCAGCGCGCCCGTCGCGGTGCCGGACGATGTCGGTTACTACTACGACGAAGACGACATGCTCGAAGTGTCGCTGGCGATGCTTGGCGGCTTCGACGCCGCGGAAGTCTTCGCGCTGCGCGTCAAGGGCGACTCGATGATCGACGCCATGATCGGCGACGGCGACATTGTGCTGTTCCGCAAGCAGAACTACGCGGAAAATGGCGACATGGTCGCGGTGTGGCTGGACGAGCGCGGCGAGACGACGCTCAAGCGCTTCTATCACGAGGGCGACCGCATTCGTCTTCAGCCGGAACACCCGACGATGAAGGCGATCTACGTCGATCCGATGCACTGCCTCATCCAGGGGCGCGTCCTGTCGGTCATTCGCCACATCTAACGACGTTCGCTCCGCTCCAGAGCCTCGATGACCTGCTTCCTGGAGATTATGGAAGCGGGATTGTTTTCGTTTCCCTGCCTGCCGTCTCTGGCATCACCGTCAGCACGCGCACCCCGAACGGCTCGTCTTTCCCTTTCAGCTCCAGCTCGCGCCGTTCGAGATCGCCCAGGTCGCGACCCCCCGCTTCATACGCCGCCTCGCTGATGAACACTTCGCCCTGCCGCGCGACCGACGCTAAACGGGCGACGGTATTGGGTATGTCTCCGAGAACGGTCAACTGCCTGACGCCCCCCGAACCCACCACGCCGACGTAAGCGCGTCCCCGGTGAACTCCAACGCCGACCGGCAGCCACGGACCAACGGGGTCGCGATGCCCCGTCAGCTCGAGAATGTGCTGCGCTGCCTCAATCGCCCGGCGTGTATAGTCGGGTCCTGCCAAGCCGGGGAAATACATGACCGCCGCCTCGTCACCGACGAACTTTTCGATTAAGCCGTCGGTGCGAACAATTGCCGTCGTCGCTACCGTATAAAAGCGATCCATAAGCTGGCTAAACTCGACCGGACTCATGCGCTCGGCAATTTTGGTCGAACCGCGCACGTCGGCAAACATGAGCGCAATCTCCGCTTCGGCGCCGCCCGGATGCGTTTGAAACCAGTGATCGCAGAGATTGCACATCGACGGGTTGTGATTGCTTCGGCGTACTCGGAAAACATTGCGAAGGATTTTTCCACCCGAACCGCCAAAGGGCGCTTTACACTGCGAGCAGCGCGGATCGCTCGGAATAAGTCGGTAGAAGAAACGCTCGGCATGAAGGAGCGACACACCGTCCTCCAGCATTTGCCGCCACAACTCGTCGTAGTTGTCGGACGCCATAGCACCTCTGGCGCTACCGCCTCGTGGAACGGATCGTCACTCCTATTATACCGCCCACGAAAACGGCGCTATAGGACAAGAGGCACAGGATATGGCACGTCCGAAGGGGCTAGGACGTATAGGGGCGACCGAGCAACCAATGGTGCTCGTTGTAGATAAAGCATAAAGGGGCTTAACAGCTCCCCCCACCGCCAGCCCCTTGCGCGGGGTTCCCGCCAAAGGCGGGAACTTCAGTCGCACCTTCGGTGCGACCCCCTGAGCAGTTCGACACCCCTCCCCGATTTCAGGGAGGGGAAAATACAGAGCGTGACGACTCGGGTTCT
>CALMDI010000852.1 GCA_937864975.1 uncultured Chloroflexota bacterium
GTATTGATTCGACTACGCCGCATCTTGTAGGGGCGAGACATGTCTCGCCCTGCTTGGGCGACCGAGCCGGTCGCCCCTACGTCAGGCGCATCCTATTTGATTTATCCATAAGGAGGAGAGTGATAGAGGTCAGATTCAGTACGCAGACACAAACTGTTCGTAAAAGGTTCTAATCTGTACGGGGATTTCTGACCCGATCAAGCCCTTCGTCAATGCTTTGATCGATCTCGCCTTCGGTCATGCCTGATTCAGCAATGGCTTCCCGGACGGGGGCAAATAAATCATAGAGCTTGCCAAACCAATCAGCGTGCTCTTTGAAACGCAGGTATGCAATAAATGACTTGAGCTCACTCAGGCTCGTGGCAGATAGCTCATCCACTGCTTCATGAATACTCGCCCGATCCTGGTCAACGATAGTCATCACTCGTACTCCCAACCTCCACCCCAATTCAATCTTAGCACGGAATTGGCGGCGTTTACTCCTTCGGCACCGCGACCGCCATCGCTTCGCCAATGTTGCGCGCTTCGACCAACTGCAAGCCTTTTGGCACATCTTCCGCGCGGCGGCGGAGCTTCGGAATCAGCACGCGCTTGAAGCCGAGTTTGTGCGCTTCCACGAAGCGCGCCGTAAGCTGCCCGACGGTGCGAAGCTCGCCGCTCAAGCCAACTTCGCCGATGATCGCCATGTCGGCGGGGATGGGCTGGTTGTAGTAGCTGGACGCGAGCGCGAGCGCCATCGCGAGGTCGGACGCCGGCTCGTCTATTTTCATGCCGCCGACGACGTTGACGAAAATGTCCTGCTCGTGCAGCTTCAAGCCGAGGCGCTTGCTCAGGACGGCGCTGATGAGCAGGAGACGGTTGTAATCGACGCCGTTGGGCGTGCGGCGGGGATTGCCAAAGGTGCTCTGCGTGGTGAGCGCCTGAATTTCGATCAGCAGCGGGCGCGTGCCTTCCATCGTCACGGCGATTGCCGTGCCGGGCGCGCTGACGTTGCGCTCCGCTAGAAACGCTTCAGACGGATTCGGCACTTCAACCAAGCCCGCGCCAGACATCTCGAAGACGCCGACTTCGCTGGTCGCGCCGAAACGGTTTTTGACGCTGCGTAAGAGGCGATAGGCTTGAAAGGGATCGCCTTCGAGGTAGAGGACGGTATCGACCAGATGCTCCAGCACGCGCGGTCCGGCGATATTGCCTTCTTTGGTGACGTGACCGACCAGAAAGACGCTGACGCCGCTGGTCTTCGCCAGCATTTGCAGCCGCGCGGCGCACTCGCGCACCTGGCTGACGCTGCCGGGGGACGATTCGCTTTCCTCGGTAAAGACGGTCTGGATCGAGTCCACGACGACGATGGTCGGGTCGATGGCGTAGACGTGTTCCAGAATGAGCTTCAGATTGGTTTCGGTCAGCAGGTAAAGGTCGTCCGATTGCAGCCCCAGGCGGTCGGCGCGCATCTTGATCTGGCGCGTGCTTTCCTCGCCGCTGCAATAGAGGACGCGCCCGACGCTCTGGGCGAGCATGGCGGCGACCTGAATGAGCAGCGTGCTTTTGCCGATGCCCGGCTCGCCGCCGATGAGCGCGATGCTGCCCGGCACGATGCCGCCGCCGAGGACGCGGTTGAACTCGCCCATCGGGACGCGCAGGCGCTGCCCTTCCTGGGTATCGACGTCACTCAGGCGCTGAGGGGTGCTGTTGGGCAGGACGACGCGCTGCTGCATCCCGCCGCGCGCGCCGGGGCGGCTGACCTCGATGACCTCTTCGACCATGGTGTTGAATTCGCCGCACGCGGGGCAGCGCCCCATGTAGCGCAGCGACTGCTTGCCGCATTCCTGACAGACAAAGCGTGAGCGTGTTTTTGTCGCCATAACCGCCTGCTCGATTGAACATTTGTGCTATGAATTATACCCCATTGGAGGCGAAATGCGACCAGCAATTAGCGGTTAGCGATTAGCAGTTAGCCAGACAAGCTCAACGGACACAGCCGTCCTGTGCCAGAAACGTTTTAGCCAATGGCTAATCGCTTGCCTGCTGCTTCTCTGCCCAGGCGCGTACTCTCGCGAGCCAGTCGGGGGCGGCGGGATCGACGCCGCTCTGGAAAAGCAGGACGCGGCGGGCGATTGCCGTATCGAGGTCGTCATCGTCGCGGGCGGCGAGATAGAGGAGATGTGGCAGATAACGACAGTCGCCGAGCGCGGTCACGAGCGCTGACCCCGCGGCGATGCGGATTTCGGCGTTGCTCTTTTCGTTGGCGAGGTCGAGAAATTCAGAGGTAGTTTCCCAGCCGGGCATGGCGTCCATGCCGGTTTCCATCGCCTGCTCGAAGGTCAGGTTCCACTGCTTGAGCACCGCTTCGCTTTCCGCGATCAGGCGGGTGAGGGCGTCGCGGACGGCTTGCGCTCTGGCGTCGGGCGGCTGACGCTGGACAATGGCTTGGGCAATCGCCTGCGCGTCGGCGTCTTTCAGGTCGACGTTGTGCAGAGCGAGAGGACGTCTGAACTGACGGAGCAGGAGTGTGAGCAGGTCATCGAGTGGGGCGGTGCTGGCAAGGCTGGCGCGGTCAGGGCGAACCATATGTCTCGCTCAGGGAATGGGTTCGGTATTGACGGCGAGCCAGGCGGCAATCGCCGGGACGCCGTGCTTGCCCTCGGCGACGGCGATAATAAATTCCAACGCCTCCGCAGGCTCCCATGTGACGCGCAAACCATTCACTTCCAAGAAAATGGTCGTGGCGATGGTCGCGGTTCGTTTGTTGCCATCGACAAATGGGTGGTTCAAAACAAGAGAATGTAAAAGCGCGCCCGCTTTCTCGTGAATGGTCGGGTAGGCATCCTGACCAAATGCACTTGCCTGGGGTCGGGCAAGCGCCGATTCGAGAAGCCCCAATTCTCGTAGAGCCGCCGTGCCTCCGAGGATTTCAGCATTAATGTCCAGAGCATCATCCACCGTCAGATACTGCATTACTGCTTTGCCAGCTCGTCCAGCAGCCATGCATGTTCCTGGATATGGCGCTGGACTACAGTGCGGAACGCTTCACGATCCGGCTGTGAATGCACGTATTGCTCAAGTGCCTCTTCAACCAGGGCTTCCACCACTCGGTTCTGTTGGTGGGCGAGCGCTTCCAGGCGCTTCAAGACGTCTTCATTGATCGTGATCTGCATGAGCGGTTCCTCCTTCGTCTTCATAGTATAACCGAATCGCGAAGGAGTTTTACTTACCCTCATGACCCATTCAGCCAGCGCTGCACCGCCATGATGCCGCGCAGGTTGCGCTCGAATTCGCTGTCTGTCCACGTCTCCAATTCCACGTCTGCGGACGCGATGCCTTCGCCGTCCGCCCAGTTCGCTGCCGTGCCGCTGATCGCATAGGCGCTGAAGGCTTCGCCGTGGGTGTAGCCGGTCGCCTCGCCGTAGACCGCCGACATTGCCGCCGAGCCGTGATCGCCGTTGCAGGCTCCGGCATAGACCCCATTGGCGGCGCTGTGATAGAACAGGGCGACGACCGGGCGGAGTCGACGCACGAAATCCGCCAGCGCCTGCGATTCCGGCTCGGATAATGCGTTGGGTCCGGGATTAACAGGCATCTGCCGCCAGACGGCTTCGGGCGACCAGTCGCAGCCCCAGTTGCGATTCAAGTCCACGCCGTTGACATTGAAGCGACCTTCCGGCGTCCGCCCGCGTATCAGTCCATCGGGATTGACGACCGGGACGAGGACGAGCCGGATGCCGGGCAGCACGTCCTGCGGGCGGGTTTCAAAGTGCGCGATGAGGGCGTCGATTAACGCGACAGTGTTGGCTTCCCAGCCGCCGTGCATCCCGCCCAGGAGCAGGATCACGCGCTCGCCGCTGCCAAACTGACGCGCCGTGATCGGACGTCCTTCGACCGAGCGCCCGACGAGCAGCGTTTCGCCGTTTGTGGCTGCCAAATCGCCTGTCGGCAGGGTGAAACCGGCGGCGAACCGGGACGCCTCGGCGCGGCGCGCGATCTGCGTCAGAAACGGCGGGTCAAGCGTGCCAATCGGCGGGCTGTCGCCGGGGGCGAACGCGATGTCCGATGTCCACGGAGTTGGCGAAGGGCGCGGCGTGGGCGTGCCGGTGGGCAGCGATCTCGACTACGCCGACGAGTTCACCATGCACAAGGCCATGTCGGGACGCACGGAGATCTAAGATTTGTTGATTTGCTGATCTGCTGATGTGCTGATTTGGTTCAGCGACATGCCGCGTGCCGCGATGAGCGCCAC
>CALMDI010000853.1 GCA_937864975.1 uncultured Chloroflexota bacterium
CAAGGAGCAGCACCAGGCCGGTGGCAACGTACACACGCCCGGACGGCTGGCAGTTTGTAGAGGGATATATTCTCAGGCTGGCGACCGCCCGACGCAGCCCGCTCCGGCGGTGGGGCAAGGTGCCGCCCTTTACCACGCTCGCGCTCGATCATCGCGACGAGTCGCGGGTGGTGGCGATTCCGTCGCAGCAGGTGAAGCCCGACGAAGCGCTTCCGGTCGTCCATCTCCGCTGAACGAGTCGGCGGTCGCGTCGTAGACAAGAAATTCCAGTCGAGTTCGTCAAATGTGACAAATGTGTTGCAGGCTCCCAGCACGACACTTTATAATCGCTTAAACCATCTTTAAGCGATCTTCGTTAGCCTCAGGCGAGTACCTGCTTTAGGATGCTTGTCCACTATTTCAGGAGAAGAGACGATGCGTGTTAGAAAAAGTCTGTCTGTCCTTGCCGTGTTGATGATCGCGGCGCTGCTGTCGGTACAGGTTGCCGTCATGCAGGGCGATCTTGGCTCCGAGGACAATCCAATTCAGGTGTATTTCGTGCCTTCGGTCGAGGCGCAGACCATTACCACCGGTGGCGAGGTGATGGCGCAGGCGCTCGAAGAGGCGACCGGACTCAGTTTTGAAGTCTTTGTGCCGACCTCGTATGCGGCGACGGTCGAAGCCATGTGCGCGTCCCCCGAAAATTCGATGGGCTTCATCCCGGCGGCGGGTTACGTGATTGCCAACAATCGCTGCGGCGTCGAAGTGCAGGCGGCGGCGGTTCGTAACGGCTGGCCCGTCTACTGGGCAGCGTACATTGTTCCGCGCGACAGCGATATCTACGTTCTCGGCGATCTCGAGGGCAGGACGTGGGGCTATGGCGACACGGGTTCGACCTCTGGTTTCGTCGTCCCGTCGGTCGAGCTTGCCGCCCGCGGCATCGAGCCGGGGGATCGCGTAGAGACCGGTGGACACAACCAGACGGTACTGGCGGTCTACAACGGCGAAGTCGATTTCGGCACGGTCTTCTACAGCCCGCCCATCACCCCCGGCGCGTCCTGGCAGATCGGTGACATTCCAGAGCCATACGACCTGACCGTGGACGAGTCGTACATTGGTGAAGACGGCAACCTGTACGTCGGTGACCTCCGCATTCTGGATGCGCGCGCCAACGTGCGTGAAACCGCGCCCGACGTGATCGATCAGGTTCGAATTCTCGCCCTGACCGCTCCGATCCCGAATGACACGCTCAGCTTCGGTCCTGAATTCCCCGACGAACTGCGCCAGCAAATCGTCGACGCGCTGATCGAATTCTCCGGCACGGAAGGCTGGGAGCAGTCCATCGGCAGCGACGACTTCTACGGCTGGACGAGCATCGAGCCGATTGGCGACGAAGCTTATAATCCGGTTCGCCTTCAGTTCGAAATTCTCGGTCTGACCGAAGGCGACATCTTCGGCGGCTGATCCCGCAGCGGCAAACCACTGCGGAACTCGTTATACTGACGGGCAGGGGGGACACTCTCTGCCCGTATCGTTATCAAGGCGTGTCATGCTCCTGATCGAAAATTTGACCAAAGTCTACGACAACGGCTTCAAGGCGCTCGACAACGTCACTATCGAAATCCCTGAGGGTCAGTTTGTGGCGATCATTGGGCTGAGCGGCTCCGGCAAATCGACCATGCTGCGCTGCATCAATCGCCTTGTCGAACCGACCAGCGGGCGCATCGTCTGGAATGGACTGGACATCACCGCGGCTGCCGACGACGAGCTTCGTGCAATTCGCCGCCGCATCGGCATGATCTTTCAGCAGTTCAATCTCGTGAAGCGGTCGAGCGTGCTGACGAATGTGTTGTCCGGGCGGCTTGGCTATACCAACCCAATTTATAGTTTGGTGAATTATTTT
>CALMDI010000854.1 GCA_937864975.1 uncultured Chloroflexota bacterium
TAATCGCGGGATAAAGGCGACCATGCCCGGATTAATCAGGCTGCGGAGCGCGACGATGAGCGCGAACAGCAGAAACGCCTTGACCGGAAACGCGCCGCGCTGAACGGTGGTCGCAGCATCACTTGCCGCGTTGGCGAGACGGCGGGCGGTATGGATGTGCGCGCCGGGAATGGTGAGCGCCATAAACAGGACGGTTGGAATGGCGACCAAGCCGAGCATGGCGAGCGGCAGTACCGCGCCGCGCTCCATCAGCGCGCCGGCGAATGCCGGACCGAGTGGTTCGGTGAACAGGGCGTTGTTGTGCGTCGCCAGCCGGTCGAGCAGGAAGCCCGCCAGGGCGGGTCCGGTGGCGACGCCAAGCTGCCCCATGAAAAAGAAGATCGACGTATTGGTCGTCGCGTGCTCGCGGTCGCACTCGGAGGCGTGCATCGCGCCGACCGGGTGGAACGCGCCGCTCCCCAACGCGCCAAGCACGTAGGGAATGAGCATGAGCGCGTACGACCGCGTGAAATGCGCGACTGCCAGCGACACCACCAGCATCGACACTGCCCACGCGACACCGCCCGCGCCGAGCCAGCGCCCACCGTTGCGGTCGCCGAGCCAGCCGAACAGCGGTTGGCTGAGCGCGCCCGCCAGTTGATAGGCGCTGACGGCGATGCCGATCTGCGTGTTGGTCATCGTCAGCAGATGCGCGCTGAGAAATGCCAGCAGCACCGGACCCATACCATTAAAAATGTCGATGGTGGCGTGCCCGACACACACCGACCAGAAAACCACGCGAGAACTGCTGCGCTGCGTCAACTCATTGCCGCCTGTGAACGTTTACCGCCCTTCAGTATAACGGGAAGCGCTCAGTCCATTGAGGCGTTCCATGAGTCCATTGTCTCAGACAGCGCCTGGCGATGCAATTGTCATGATCGCGGTTTTGAACCGGCATTGGACGCAACGCGCAGCAAGCAGAAGACGCTATAGCGAGGGGCGCGGCGGATCAAGCGTTCTCAGCCTGACCTTGCATAACCACGCCAGTCCATCGTGGGTGGGATGGCACCGTTGACATTGCCATAATCCGGCGTAGAGTTGTAAGCGTGGTGTAAGTTCTCCGAAACGAGTTGATCCGCGAATCGAGCCTGCATGACGACAGCCACTTCCCGGGCAGCGCCCTCGCGTTGGGCGCTGCTGGCGGCGTTTGCCGCGATTTATGTGGTCTGGGGTTCCAGCTACGTCTTCATCCACTTCGCCGTCGAAACCATCCCGCCCTTTTTAATGGGCGGGCTGCGCTTCTCGCTGGCGGGGCTGCTGATGATTGGCTGGGCGCGCGCGCACGGCGCGCGCCTGCCGACATGGGTTCACTGGCGCTCGGCGGCAGTCGGCGGCGTCCTCTTGTTCCTCATCAACAACGGCGCGCTCGTCTGGGCGGCGCAGGCGGTGCCGTCGAGTATGATGGCGCTGCTCGTGGGCATCACGCCCATGTGGATGGTCTTGCTCGACTGGTGGCGTCCGTCGGTGCGCGGGCGGCAGGCGGGCGGCGTTCGCCCGACGAACTGGGTTTTTGCCGGGTTGGTCGCTGGCTTCTTCGGCATTACGCTGCTGGTCAGCCCCGGCGATTTCGCGGCAGGCAGCACGGACGCCGCGATTGGAGTCGTCGCCATTCTCATCGGCACGGTGGGCTGGGCGGTGGGTTCCCTCTATACGCGGCAGGCGTCGCTGCCCGACTCGCCTATCCTGACGACGGGGATGCAGTTATTCACTGGCGGCGTGATGCTGCTGGCGCTGAGCGCCACGACCGGCGAGCTTGGGCGTTTTAACCCGGCGGACGTCTCGCCGGTGTCGCTGCTGGCGTGGGTTCAGCTTGTCATCTTCGGGTCAGTCATCGGCTATGGCTCTTACGTCTGGCTGCTGCGAGTCAGCACACCCGCCCGCGTGGCGACCTACGCATACGTCAATCCAATTGTCGCGGTCTTCCTGGGTTGGGCGCTGGCAGGCGAAACGATTACGCTGCGTACGGTCCTCGCCGCCGCGATCATCATTGGCTCGGTCATGCTGATTAACAATACCCGTCAGCCCAAGCCTGCCGCGCGCGCTGTACTGGCGGAAGCCGCGTCTGAAATCGGCGTGTAAACCGCTCATGTCTTTATCGCAGGGGATAAGCGCTCCCGGTTCCCCAGGTCTGGAGAAGCAGCCATGATTGAAAAAGTCAATCTTGCCGAGAAATTTGCGCGCTTCGACGATCACTGGAGTCCCAAAATCGCGGCGGAGCTGAACGGTCAGCAGGTCAAGCTGGTCAAGGTTCAGGGCGAATTCGTCTGGCATCACCACGAACACCAGGACGAGCTGTTTCTGGTCGTCAAAGGGCGTCTCGTCATCAGGCTCCGCGACGGTGACCTCGCGCTCGACGAGGGCGAGTTCGCGGTCATCCCGCGCGGGGTGGAGCACATGCCGGTTGCCGAGGAAGAAGTCCACCTTCTCTTGCTGGAGCCTGCCGGAACCCGGAACACAGGTAACGTGGAAAACGAACGCACCGCGGGCGAAGCCTACGTTTAAGTGATTCCAGAGGCGTCATGATTGACCTAAGCGACGTGCAGGCAGCCCGCGACCGGATTCAGCCCTACGTGCGGCGAACGCCGCTCATGCAGGCGCGCCCGCTGAAGGCGCGCCCGTTTACCACCGAGTACCTGTCCCTCAAGCTCGAACTGCTTCAGGTCACCGGCTCGTTCAAGGCGCGCGGCGCGATCAATAAGCTGCTGTCCCTCGATGAAGCAGCGATGAACCGGGGCATTGTCACCGCTTCCGGCGGCAACCACGGCATGGCGGTCGCCTATGCCGGATGGCTGGCGAAAAAACCCGCCATCGTCTATCTGCCGACCTCG
>CALMDI010000855.1 GCA_937864975.1 uncultured Chloroflexota bacterium
GCCGCAGGCGCGGGAACCTGAAGCTCGTGTAGGAGATGCCGACCGTCATCAGCGCCTTACGCAGCGCGCCGTGACGCACTTCCTTGTTCGCGTTCACGACCTGGAACTCGGTTTCAAAGGTCGGGTCGACGTCGAGAAATTCCAGCGCGCGGCGGTAGACGCCCGCCGTATCGTCCTTGAAGTCGTCGTAGACGATCACGTGAATCTGGTCGCGCCCGAATACGTCGAAATAACGCTGAAGCTGCTCGGCGTAACGCGGCAGTTCCGAGTAGTAGAAGGCGTGCAGCGTGTGCGCCAGCGGCGGAATCAGCCGCCCCTGCCTGCGTGCCGGCTCGGCGGCGAGCGCGGCTTCAAACGTCGGCAGCACTTCGTTGCCCGTGTAGAGCCACTGGTAGTAACACGAGTAGAGCATGTCCGCCGGCGAGCGGAGCATCGCCAGAATCTTCGCGTCCGGCGCGAAGGCGCGAATTTCCTTCGCCGCCTGGGTCGAATAGAGATACCACTGCGAGGCTTCGCCCACGCGCCGCTCGTCCTTCGCAGGCGCGAACAAGCCCAGGTATTTCCGGGGCTTGCCGCGAAATTCGTCCATCTTCGGTCCGCGAAGATCGGTACCGAAATAATTGGGTTCCTTGAAGAAGGGCATGAAAATGTCGGGATGCGCCCGCAGGTATTGATACATGGCGGTCGTGCCACAGCGCGGCGCGCCGACGAGGAAAAAGTCAGGCTTTCGAGCCATGTCTTACGCTTTGTTTCGCTTCGAGATCGAGACGATCATAATGGCAAATGACGAAAAGACAAACGGTCGCCGCTACGCCACCTGCCGCCGGTGCTCGCGCACGGTCTGCATGGCGTGAAGCGCGGCGGCGATGAGGATGTGGATGCCTTCCGCCAGCGTCCACCACCCCCGCGCCAGCAGGGCAATGGCAAACGCGACAGTTGCCCCGTAATGGGGCGCGAGCAGCAGCGTCAGCGCCGCTTCGCGCGGTCCGAGACCCGCGGGCGCGAAGATGACGAGGAAACCCACCGTCCACGCCAGCGCATAGCCGACAATCGCATCGCCCATCGAGACCGGCGCGACGTTCGGCACGGACGCGATCAGGCTGTAAAAGCCGGCGCCAATTATGCCCCACGTGACGAGCGAGAGAAGCGACAGCCGCAAGAGCAGCCCGTAGCGCGCGGCGCCAAGCTGGCGAAACATGTCGAGCATCCGGTTTGCAGGCTCAAAGTGAAGGCGCGCCAGCAGACGCCACGGAAAGGTGGTCAGCGAGAGGATCATCCCCACCAGCAGCGCCGTACCGCCGCCGATGATCAGCGCCCAATCGTCCTGTTGCACGACGGTCGCCGTGAAAAAGCCGAGCGCCAGCCCGGTGAGAACAATCGAGGCGACTTCCCACACCGTCGCCGCGCTGGCGACGACGACAGGCATCCCGTGGCGGCGATAAAAGACGACGCGCGCCGCCAGCAGCCAGACGCCGCCGGGAATGTATTTGCCAAGCTGCGACAGGAACCAGATGCGATAGGCTTTTTCGCGGGTGAAGGGATAGCGGAGATAGGTATGGCTGCCGTAGGCAAGCTGCGACCGGAGACCCTGCCCGACGAACAGGATCAGTGTCGCCAGCGCGAACTGCCGCCAGTCGATCTCCTGAATGACCTGACGCCATTCGTCGCCGCTGCGAAGAAGCTGCTGCCAGAACAGGACAATCAACCCCATCCCGGCGACCCAGCCCAGAATGTTGGCGGTGAACCGAAGCAGGCGGCGGTCGGTTGGGGGTCTTGACGCGACAGGTGGTTCCACGGGTGCCTTCGATGGTGTGCGAACGGGTAAGGTTCGATTGTAAGGGAGAAGCGGCAAAAGGAAATCCCCGAAGCGGGTACGCGCAACGCCCAGGGTAATCGCATCAAAACAAGCATTACCTTGATTGCTAGTTCTGACGCGAAACCCCACCCTCTGTCTCCCTCCCCGATTTCGGGGAGGGAGAACCTGGA
>CALMDI010000856.1 GCA_937864975.1 uncultured Chloroflexota bacterium
ACAGAGCGTGACGACTCGGGTTCTCCCTCCCCGAAATCGGGGAGGGAGGCAGAGGGTGGGGTTTCGCGTCCACAGCAAGGCAACCGGCAATTACGGTGTGAAGGATTGTCTGCGGAGAAGCGTTAGTAAGCGTTTTTCTCGCGGCGGAGAATTGTCTGGAGCATGGTACGCAGGATGATCTTGATGTCGAGCCAGAGCGACCAGTTTTCGACGTACCACAGGTCAAACGCCGTTCGTTCCGCAATCGACGTATCGCCGCGCATCCCGTTGACCTGCGCCCAACCCGTCATCCCTGCCTTTTCGCGATGGCGCTCCATGTAGCGGGGAATGCGCTCGCGGAATTCCTGCACGTACATCGGGCGCTCCGGGCGAGGACCGACAAGACTCATCTCGCCCAACAGCACGTTAATCAACTGCGGGATTTCATCCCAGTTGGTGCGGCGCATGATCGACCCGGTTCGGGTGCGCCGGGGATCGTTCTCGACTGTCCAGCCCGGACCTGCCGCCTCGGCATCCTGCCGCATCGAACGGAATTTGACCATCTGGAACGGGCGACCGTCTAATCCCATCCGCTCCTGCGTGTAAAACGCCGACCCACGCGATTCCATCTTAATCAGGAGCGCCGTCAGCAGCATCAACGGCGACAGGAAGACCAGCCCGACCGCAGACCCGACAATATCCAGACCTCGTTTCAGGCTCAGCCGCCAGCCGCGCAGGGCAATGTCGCGCACAGTCAGCAGCGGCGTCCCGCCGAGATCGTCCACGTTCAGGTCACCCGCCATGTAAGCGAACATGTCCGGGTAAACCTTGATGTCCACCCGCCCGCGCTGGCACAGGGTAATCAGCTCGACCAGTTCTGCCCGCTGCACATCGGGCAGCGCGATAATCACCTGCTCCACCGCATAGGCGTCGATCAGATACGGCAGTTCCTGGTACGTGCCGATGATCGGAATACCGAGCATGTTCCCCTTGTGATCGTCTTTGCCGTTCACCACGCCCGCAATTTTGTAGCCAAGCTCCGGTCGGCTCATGATCTTGCGGGCAATGTCGCGGGCAATCTTGCCGGTTCCGAGAATGAGCAGATTATTGCGCTCAAGGCTGTGCTCGCGCACGAACCGGACGACCGCCTGATGCGCCTCGCGCCCGATGACGGCGAAGAAGGCGCTGAACAGCCAGATGTAGAAGAACATCGTGCGGGGATAATCGACGTCGAAGATGGTGTTGTTGACGATTAGCGCCACCGAGCCGTTCGCCAGCACCGCGCCCACCGTGACCGCGCCGACGATTTTGCGCGCCATGTCGATGCGGCTCGTCGCGCGGCGCAGGTGATAAAGTCGCGTAATGTAAAACACGCCGACAATAGTCAGGACGTGCAGCGCCATCGTGGGCAGGTACAGGTAGAGCGTGTACGCCGCGACCTGCTCGTTGTCCAGCAGCGGAATAAAGCGCGCCAGGTAGCCCAGGACGAAGGCGATGGTCAGCATCGTCACGTCGGTGAGCAGCAGCAGAAGCCCCAGCAGCGTGCGTATGCGATTGGATCGCCCGGCGACAACCGGCGTTAAGCGCTCGTGGTCGGCAGCAGCGGTCGCCGCATTTCCTGCCACAGATTGCGCCCGCCCTTCGCCAGCAGACCGAGCATGACCAGGCTGTGCAGCCACAGCGGCGTGGTCGCCCGGTAATGCTTGCGGTAAAAGATCAGCATCGCCCGCCAGAACTCGAACTGGGCGCGCTGGCTCTTTCGGCTGGCGGCTTTCTTGACGTGGCGGACGACGACCGTCGGGTGGTAAATCACCTTCCAGCCGGCGCTTTTTATTCGATACGCCCAATCTAGATCCTCTCCGTACATGAAGAACGTTTCGTCCAGCACGCCGACGGCGGCAATCGCTTCGCGGCGTACCTGCATGTAAGCACCGACGACGGAATCGACTTCAATCTCCTGATCGGGATCGACAAACGTCATGTTATAACGCCCAAATCGCGGGCTGTGCGGGAACAGCTTCGCCAGTTTCGAGAAGTGATAAAACGCCACCGGCGGCGTCGGGAACGAGCGGCGGCACGCTCTGTCGAGGCTGCCGTCTTCCAGCACCAGCTTCGGTCCGGCGACGCCCACATCCGGGCGGCTGTCCATAAACTGCATCATGCGATCCAGCGCATCGGTCGGCACTTCGGTGTCGGGGTTCAGCAGGAGTGCGTAGCGCGGCGCGTTGGGCGAAACGTCGCCTTTACCGCGGAAGCCGAGGGCGCGCAAGCCGAGGTTATTGCCGTAGGGGTAACCGCCGTTGACCGGGCTGACGATCACCCGCACCTGCGGAAACTCGCGACGGATCATCTCAACGCTGTCATCCGTCGAGGCGTTGTCGACGACCAGCACCTGAAAGGTGCAGTCCCCTTCACTCGCCAGGACGGTTTGCAAACAGCGGCGCAGATAGTCGCGCGTGTTCCAGTTCAGGATGACGATGCCCAGATCGTGCATTCCCCCTCCATCTGAGCGATTTTATCACAGGAGATCGCCCCTGAACACAACGATTCGCCACCTGTATTTCGTCGTACCCTCTAATAGTTTAGACACGAATCCGCCTTCTGGTGTTCCAATCTTTGTTACACGCGGGTTACAAACTTGATGCAAGCCACCGCGCTTCAACGGCTTCGATGAGAATTCGATGACAAAGCGGCTGAGATATCGCGGCTTCCTATATAATTAAATCCGAAATAAATGACACGTTCAACGTCTGTCAGGAGATGCCATATGACGCAGCGACAGCAGTCACGCACGGTCGATCTCGCCGATATCTTTGGTTCCGTCGTGAACCAGTTACGAAACGACCGGAACCAGATCAACGTCTATGACCAGGGCAACAACAATCACGGCGACAACGCGCTCTTCAATTTCGAGATGGTCTCCAACCTGCTCAATGGAATGCGCGGGCAGGACGCCGGAACTCAGCTTCGCCAGGCAGCCAACGTCTTGAAACAGAAGGGGCGAGGCGCAACCGCCAATCTGTATTCCGAAGGCTTGTTGGAAGCCGCGCAGCGCGTGCAGGGGCAGAATGGCATCAGCCTGGAGTCCATCGTCCCGCTCTTGCAGGGATTGCTGGGCGGCGTGCAGCGGCAAACCAGCGCCCAGCCGGGACAGGGCACGCTCCTCGATACGCTGCTCCCGGCAATCATGGGCTATGCGGGCGCGCGCAACAGCGGGCGCAGCAACAGCAGCGCGATTGCCGATGCGCTGTCGGCGGCGCTGAGTGGCTCTCAGCAAACCTACTCGCAGCCCGCGCAGTACGGAAACTTCCCTCAGAAGGGAATGCTTCCGCGGCGCGATCCCGGCGCGGCGTCCGCCAATTCGCTCCTGCAAGGGCTGTTTCAAAGTCTGAGCAATTTGTAAGCCGATCCCGGTAACGGAGGCAAAATGAGCGGGGCATATATAGAAATACCTTGATTGCTAGTTCTGACGCGAAACCCCACCCTCTGTCTCCCTCC
>CALMDI010000857.1 GCA_937864975.1 uncultured Chloroflexota bacterium
CATCTCGCCTATCGCGAGCAGCAGTATGCCGACGCGATTCCACACTACGAGCGTGCGAAGCAAACCTCCGAAGGCGCGCGCGATGCGTACACGTACAATTACCTGGGTGTTTCGTACTACCGCACCGGCAACTACGCGCTCGCGCTGGAAAATCTGAGCCGCGCCGTGGAGCTAAGCACGGGCAACGACGAGTACGCGGGTTTTGACGATCCATACCGAAAGCTCGCGGAAATGGGCATTGCCCTCACCGAGGAAGGCGGCGAGCAGAACTTCACCGTGGCGCGGGAGGCGCTGGCAATTGTGGCGCAGCGCTATCGCGGCGATGCCCCGGTGATGACCAACCTCTGCACCGCGAACGCAGGTTTGAACCGCCTCGAAGAGGCGATTGCCGCCTGTCGTCGCGCCGCCGAAATCGAGCCGGAAAATGGCTTCTTCGCCGGACGCCTGGCACACCTGCTGCTGACGAATGATCAGCCGGAGGACGCGCTGCCGGTTGCCCAACGCGCCGTGGAAGTCGCGCCCGATCTGTCGCTGTCGTGGCGCGTGCTCGGAGAAGCGATGCAGGTGCTCGGCAACCCGCAGGATGCGGTGCAGGCATTCCGCCGCGCGCTGGAGCTTGATCCCGGCAATACGCGGGCGCAGCAAGGGCTGAACGCGCTCCTGGGGAACGCAGCCCCCGACACAAACGCCGGGGAGTAAGCGACGCTCGCGTGATGTGAGACGCTGCGAATTCGTACCTTCATCGATGCAGATTCGTTATACTCATTCGCGTTGTGCGGTGCGTGGTCGCCGGAAAAGACTACGCCGACCCTCGGCATTTGTTCTTTAGCGAAAGCGTCTATGATGAGTTCTGAACGTCCTACCGTTGTCGTCGTCATGCCAGCCTACAACGCATCGCGCACGCTGGAACGCACGTATCTCGACATTCCACGGGCTATCGTCGATCACGTCGTCGTCGTGGACGATGCCAGCCACGACGACACGGCGGCGCTTGCCGCGAAACTCGGTTTACGCACGCTGGTGCATCACCGCAATATGGGCTACGGCGCGAACCAGAAAACGTGCTATACGGAAGCGCTGGCGCTCGGCGCGGACGTGGTCATCATGGTTCATGCCGATCACCAGTACGATCCGACGCGCATTCCGCAGCTTATTCAGCCAATTCTGGATGGCAACGCCGACATGATGCTTGGCACGCGCATTGCCGACGGTCAGGCGCTGAAGGGCGGGATGCCGGTGTGGAAGTTCGTCGCCAACCGGATTCTGACGACGGTGGAAAACCTCATCCTTGGGCAGAAGCTCACCGATCTGCACACGGGAATGCGCGCCTACAGCCGCCAGTTTTTGGAGACGGTACCCTGGTGGCTGAACGCCGACGATTTCCACTTCGACACGGAAATGATCGTGCAGGGCGTGGCGTGCGGCTTCCGGCTGAGCGAAGCGCCGGTTCCGGCGCGCTATTTCGACGAAGCCTCGTCGGTGAACTTCCGGGTCAGCACGCGCTATGGGCTGCAAACGCTGAACGTGCTGCGGCGCTTCCTGCTGCACCGACTCGGCATTGCACGCAGGGAGCAGTTCCGCCGCGCGGACACGAGTCGCTGGCAGAGCACGCAGCTCAACGAGCGCTACGATGTGTATAGCTCGTAGCGATCAGCAGTCAGCTAGTCAGCTTTCAGCTAAAAACAAAGCAAAACAATTCACGCAGAGACGCAGAGCGACGCCGGGGGGCTGAAGCGCCCCGGCTGCTGGAAAGCCAATAAGCCCACTGAAGGGGCTGCAAAAGCGGTAGTTGTCTTTTAGCCCGTTTACTGGGCTTAAATGTTTTTAATTGCAGCCGGGGCGCTTCAGCCCCCGGCGTATTTGACTAGCTGAAAGCTGACTGGCTGACCGCTGAAAGCTATGAGCTAATCGCCTGCTTCCGCGAGGCTGATAATCGATTGCACGGTCTCGCGCAGCGTATCCAGCCCGACACGGTTGCAGAAATCCCCGAATGGCTCGCCGGGAAGCCGCGTCTCCCGGAACAATGCCAGCACCGGACGCAGCGTCGAGACGATGCTTTCCCCGCGGATGAGATCGAGGAACGGCGCTGCCAGCCGCGTGCCCACGGACGCGCCGCCGAGAAAGATCGTGTACTTGTTCAGCGAGCGCCCGACCAAGCCGATTTCCGCGACGTAGGGACGCGCGCAGCCGTTGGGGCAGCCGGTCATGCGAACGACGATTTCCTCATCTCCCAACCCCAGTTCTTCCAGCGTGACCTCGAATTCATCCAGAACCTGAGGCATGAAGCGCTCGGCTTCGGTGATGGCAAGCCCGCAGGTTGGGAGCGCGGGGCACGCCAGCCCGGCGCGCCGCACCCTCGAAATCCGTTCGACCGCCCGAATTCCATACTCGTCCATCAGCACTTCAATCGCGGGCTGATCCTGCGGGTTGATGTCGACCAGCAGGATATTTTGCTGCGCGGTCAGCCGGACGGACGGCTGGAAACGCTCGACGATGGCGCGCAACCCGCTGCGGACGCGAGCGCCGCCCCGGTCGGCAATGCGTCCGTTCTCGACGTAGATTCCAAGATAAAGCTTGCCATCGCCCTGCCCGTTCCAGCCGAGATGATCGGGCGCGGCGAACGCCGGCATCGGGCGCAGGGGTTGGAGCGCGAAAGTGACGCGGTTTTGCAGCTCGTCACGGAAGCGCTCGACGCCCCACTCCTGCAAAATATACTTGAGGCGCGCGTGCTTGCGATCAACCCGGTCGCCGTAGTCGCGGTGAATTGTGACAATCGCGCGTACCGCTTCGAGCACCTGTTCCGGATCGACAAACGCGATGCCGTCCGCCAGACGCGCAAACGTCGAATCGTTGTTGTGCGTGGTTCCTAGTCCACCCCCCGCCAGCAGATTGAACCCGGCGAGGCGGTTGTCCTCGTCAAACACGGCGACCAGCCCGACGTCATTGGTATAGACATCGACGCAGTTGTCGCCGGGGAAAGCAATCGCAATTTTGAACTTACGCGGCAGGTACGTTTTGCCGTAGAGCGGGTCTTCCACGGGGCTATCGTCAATCAGGGCTTCGCCGTTGATCCAGATTTGATGATAGGCGGTCGTCTTGGGGAACAGATCGTTGCTCAACTGGAAGGCGAAGTCCTGCACGGCGCGACGCTGCGGGTCGGCGGTCGGCGCGGGGCAAGCCATGACGTTGCGAACAATATCACCGCACGCGCCAAGCGTGGTAATCAACACGTCGTTGAGACTGCGAATCGCCTCGCGCAGATCACTTTTCAGGACGCCGTGGAACTGGAAATCCTGCCGGGTCGTGATGCGGAGTGTGTCGTTGCCATATTCCGAGGCGATCCAGTCGTGCGCGAGATACTGCGCCGCGGTGAGCTGCCCGCCGGGAAGCTTGGTGCGGATCATGCACTGGTAGTTGTCGTCGCTGCCGCGGTTGGTCTTACGCGCGTCGCGGTCTTCCTGCTCGTAGATGCCGTGG
>CALMDI010000858.1 GCA_937864975.1 uncultured Chloroflexota bacterium
GAAGGTGCAGCCGGATCGGAGGTCCATTCGGCCGCGATCTTACCGGGCCACGCCCCGAGGGCGCGGCACTGGCTTTGCAATTGTTCAGCCCGCAATGACGCACCGGCTATGGAGGCAGCTCGATGCAGGGCCGCAAGGGTGATCCGTCTGACATTCTCGACCAGGAAACCAAGGACTTTTACCTCCGCGCCCTCGACATCCTCGCCCGGCGCGGGGCCAGCCTGCGCCTCGCGCACTCGCTGATCGCGGCGAAGCTCAACATTGGCAACGGCTCGGATGCCGCGCTCATCGGCAGCACGATTCTTCAGGCAGACATTGCCCTGAGCGGGTTTCAGGGGAAGCTGCCCTACAGCGTTCCCATGTCTTCGGACGCCGCGCAGCCAATGCTCGCGGCAGCGGCGGCGCTGGACGCCTTCAACAGCACGCAAATGCGCTTGGATTGCGCCTCCGGTGCCCCTTCGGCAACGTCCGAGTCCGGCGCGTCCACCCTCGCGGTACCGATTGCCACCGTGGAAGTTCAGGTCGGTAATGTCGTCGTCGAGGGACCGATTCAGTTCGTCAATGGCAATCTGGTGACGGTCCTGGGCGTCGCCATCCGCGTCGATCCCGAAGACTCGCTGCTGTCGTCGCTTACGGTTGGAACGAACGTGCGCGTCGAAGGCGCGTTTGACGCCGGCAACATCCTCAACGCCGTTTCGATTTCGCTGCCCGACACGCTCGTCCCCGCGGTGACGCCCGAAACGAGTTTTAACGTCGGCGCTGTATCCGCGCCCGCCGCCACGCCGGAAGCGTCTTTTAACAGCGGAAGCGCGGGGAGCAGCGGCGCGCCCGCGCCCGCCTTCACCCCAGAGCCAGGTTTCAATGGCGGTGTGCCCGCGCCTGCGTCGACACCCGAAGTGCGCGGGGGTGACGAGGACGATGACGGTGAGGGCGACGACGAATCGAGCGGCGGCGATGACGAGGACGACGGCGACAGTGGCATGGGCGACTAATGGCACAGGCTGACGCGCGCCAGACACCGCGCGTCCGTGACCGGGGCGGGCGAGCGCTGCCAGCGTCGTTTGTCGCGCCGGGAGTTATTTTTCTGGGCGGCGTCAACCTGATTTTGATTCAGTGGGTGCTCATCCGCGAGCTGACGACGCTGCTGCTCGGCACGGAACTGGTCGTGCTGATCGTCACCATCGCCTTTTTCGTCGGATTGTCGGTCGGCTATCTCATGGCGGTGCGCCTGCCGCAGCGATGGCTCGCGCCGCTCGGCGTGGCGGCGCTCGTGCTGCATCTCACGCTGCCGGTCTGGTTCCGGCTGCTGGTCGCCGGTCTGGAAGCACGTAACGCCTATGGGCTGGCGTTCCTCGTCTTGCCGCTGGTCACGCCGTTCACCGTTTCCTCTTTTTACAGTATCTTCCTCCCGCGCTTTGTCGAAGGCGGTCAGGGCAGTCTCGCCGTGTTATACGGCGTCGAATTGCTCGGTTCGGCGGCGGGCGTCGGGCTGCTGATCGTGATCGCGCCGCTCGGACTGCACTTTCTCTTTGCCGTCTATGCCCTCGTGCTGCTGGCGATCCTGGCGCTGCTGCGGATGCGCCCGCTGCTGCTGGTGGGTCTGGCGGCGCTGACCGCCGCATGGCTTGCGCTGTTCCCCGGCGTGAATGCGTGGAGTAACACGGTCTGGTTCGAGCATATTCAGGAACTGCCGCCCGGCTCGCGGACGCTGTTTTCGGCGTATACCCCCTATCAGAAAGTCGACGTGATGGAGGAGCCAGACGGCACGCGCCATCTCTACCTCGACGGACTGGCGCATTTCGGCTCTTACGACGGCGAGCGGCTCAACGTCGTCATGGGCTGGGTGCCCGCGGCGTTGACCTCGCCGGAGAACGCGCTGGTTGTCGGAGCAGGTTCGATGCAGATGGAGCGTATGATCGCCGAGTTCGCGGGGCACGTCGCGACGGTCGAGATTGACCCCGTGGTGGTCGAAGCAAGCACCCGCTATCTGAGCGAATTCAATCTGATGGATCGCCTGACCAATCGCAGCGTGATCGTGGACGATGCCAAGCACTTTATCGCCAACACCGATCAGCGCTATGACCTGATCGCCACCGATGTTCCGGCGGCGTATGCCATCCAGACGGCGACGCTCTATTCCGTGCCATTTTACAGCGCGGTTCGCGACCGTCTGACGCCGAACGGAATTTTCGTCGCCGGACTCACCTCCGATTTAACGCCCGATAATCTGGTGGCGCGGCGGGTTGCCGCCTCGCTGCTGGCGACGTTCGACGAGGTGATGGTCGTCACGCCAGGCTCGGTGGGCTGGAGCTTCGCCTATGCCGCCGACGAACTGCCGTTCCGCCGGCTGGACGTGGAAGCGGCGCTAAACTTTGTCGACGAAACAGAATACGTCCTCTACGAGACGGACGCGGTTCGCGCCATCGTCGGGGACGCGCCGCCGATCACACTCGACTCGATGGATATTGTGCTTCAGGTCAGCGCCGACTGGATCGGCGACCGGCTGGATTAGCGCTTCGCAACAAATCGTAGCGGCAAACTTACAGCCCGTGCTACAATAACAGGGGCATCTAGGCAGTGCTTCCTGGACGATAGATGACCAGCCTTTCCTTTGACGAACTACAGCTTATTAAACGAATCACGGCAAAAGACCAGAGGGCATTAGCGGAGCTATACGACCTCTATGGCTCGCTGGTTTACAGTCTTGCGTTTCGCGTTGTTCGCAACGCCGCGCTCGCGGAAGAAGTCACGCAGGATACTTTCCTCAAAGTCTGGTCGCAGGCGATCACCTGGGACGCCGACAAAGGCAAGCTCTCAAGCTGGCTTCTAACCATTACTCGCTACACCGCAATTGACCTGCTCCGAAAAGAACAGCGCCGCCCGATGGACAGCGCGGTCGGTCTCGACTCGATCATCGACTTTATGGGACAGCGCGGTTTGACCGATGACCCGCGCTGGCACGACAGCCAGCTTTTGCGCGCGCTCCTGCGCCAGCTTCCGCCCGATCAGGTTCAGGTGATTGAGCTGGCATTTTTTCAGGGACTCTCCCACAGCGAAATGGCGGAACAATTAAAGCTGCCCCTCGGTACCGTGAAAACGCGCGTGAGGCTTGGCTTACAAAAACTGCGCGATTTGTGGCTGGAAGCCGTTCGCGAATCGGATAGCTGAGGGTTCAAAAATTGAGCGGCGACGCGAGGGAGCCATCCAATTTATGCTTTTTAACGTATATAATTTTGTGGGCAGACAACTTTACGAGGCACATCGCTGTCTTGCATCATGACTGACCAGCCATTCCATTTAGACGACCCCGATCCGTCGCAGTCGGAGCCAGCCGACGATTGCGAGCGGCTGCGCGGGCTGATCGCGGCGTACAGCGTGGGCGCTACGGACGCCGACGAGACCCGTCTGGTGGAGGCACTGCTGCCGGATTGCCCGGAGGTCGCCGCCGAGTTGAAGGACTTCGTCGGCTTGGGCGAGGCGCTCCTTTATGCCGCGCCGCAGCGTGACGCGCCGCCCCAGCTTCGCGCGCGCATCCTGCAAGCCGCCGCGGGACGACCTGTGCAAGCGCTCGCGCCGCTGCCCACCGTGAAAACCGAGTCTTTCTGGGATCGTCTGCGCGCCGTTTTTGCCGCGCGCCCGCTGCTCAGCCCCGCGCTGGCGGCATTGGCGATTGTCGTCCTCGTGGCGTCCAACGCCTACTGGTCGAATCAGGTGCAAACGCTGCGCGTTCGGGAGCGGCAGATTTTGCAGCTCGTCCAGCAGCAGAACCGCGTGCTGGCGTCCCTCAGCAGTGAAGGCACACAGCGCGTCGAGCTTGCCTCCACGCGCCCGGACACTCCCGCTCATGCCACGGTCGTGTGGAATCCAGAGTCCGAGATCGCGCTCCTGACGACTGAAGACTTACCCACGCTGGAACCGGATCGAGTCTACCAACTCTGGCTCATCCGCGGCGCTTCGCCCATCGGGGCAGGCACATTTGAGGTCACGGATGAAGGCAGCGCGGTGTTCCTCTTTGACATGGATGAGCCGGTCACCGCCTTCGACGCGCTCGGCGTCTCGAACGAGCCGAGGGGCGGCAGCGACGAGCCAACCACCGATCCGATCCTCGTCGGCGAGGTCTAGCGTGGCGTTTCGGATCGCGTGGGATGATGATGCCAAAACCGTCATTCGCTATGTCGCCGAGGGCAACTGGTCGTGGAAAGACCTGCACGGGCACGTAAGGCTGTCCACCTTCGCGCTGGATCGCCTCGATCATCCTGTTGAATCGATTCTTGATCTCAGTCAAAGCGCGCGGATGCCCGCGGGAGCCGTCGGGCATTTGCGTAGCCTGGGCAAGCAGGATCATCCCAATCGCCGTCCGAGAATCATCGTCATCGGCGTCGACCGCGAGATTCAACAGCAGCTTGGCGCGGTGGATGGCATCTACCAGACGCGCGAGCAGTTGATTCACTTTGTCAACAATGACGCCGAAGCGCAGGCTGTCCTCACGGCGTGGCGTCGGCAAGACGCCAGCCAACCCGGACCTTAAGCCGCCCTCTTGCCCACGACGCAGCTGCAATTGTTAAATCGTTAAGGCGCTGCCCAGAACAAAACACTCAGAAACGAATGAGGCGGCTTATCCAGCCGCCTCATTGTGATTCAAGAGGCGTTACAGAACTTTAGTGACGCGCAGCCAGTTGTCGCCGCGCGCCTGATTTGCCGCTTCCAGCGCCTCCTGCGACCCAAGGACGACGATCTGCCCCTGCTCGCGGATTTTCGCCAGCGCCTCGCCAAAGCGCCGGAAATCCTCATGCGATGTGGCGAGAATCTCCTCACGGATTTGCTGGCGGTATGCGTCGGTCTCTCCGGTCAGGTATTGGATCATCGAGTTAAAACCCTTCGCGTCTGGCAGGTGGTAAGCGTCCATCGCGCCAATCGCGCCGATAATGCTCTTGACGAGTTCATGGTCGTCCAGTTCCAGATCGTGCAGGAACTGGCTGGCTTTGTCATAGGTTTCGACCGTCCCGATCAGGTTCGGGTCGCGGTACGACAGGTAGCTGTAGATGCCGGTGCGCGCGTCGAACACGCAGAAGCCGCCATACGCGCCGCCCTGCACGCGCACCCGCTCCCACAGGTAGGTGGTTCGCAGGTAATTGTTGATGACCGTAACCGAGCCATGCAGGGAGTAACCGAGATCGTACAGGTTCGCGCCTTTCGCGACGTAGTTGACCTGCGCCGGGATCGCCAAGCCTTCGTTGTTGCGAACGTAGGTAGGCACCCATCCCTGACGCTGAGCGTCGTGGCTCGGAAGCGCGCTGATAAACTCGTCCACGGCGGGCTTCAGCATCTTCCAGTTGGCGGCGTCGAGCGTGACATTGACGACCATGCCCACCCGGTTGATGAGCGTCCGCCGGATGGTTTCCAGCTTTTCGAGCACTGACGACCAGTTCGTGTCGATGATGTCTGCCAGCTCGCGCAGGAAGAAAAGCTGGTTGATACCGCCCAGTTGCTCGTTTGCCCAATCTGCTTCGCTAAAGTGCGAGCGCAGGCGCAGGTTCGCCACCTGGTGCCCGCCCGGCACGAGCCGCGCCTCGTGGCTGGCTTTGTCCTCCAGGACAAGCTGCTTGAACCGCGCCGGGTTGTCGAGCTTCACCTTCAGCAGCACGTCGCGGAAGATCGCCAGCAGGTCGTCGGCTTGCGCCAGCGTACCCTTGCCCCGCACGAGCAGCCACGCGGTGCTTTCCGCCATGCCGCGCACCGCCGTAATCATCGGTGAGGCGCGAACGCCGCCCGTCTTGCGCCCGATGCGCTGCGACAGCTTCACGTAATCCTCGTCCTCGGTGCCGATACCCGTCAGCGCGCGGCTGAACAGGGTCAGGTAAGGCAGATATTCCTGCGGCAGGCGGTGCAGGTCGAAGGCGAGATCGAGGTAGACAATGCCGTTGGTGAACAGGTCGTGAAAGAGCAGGGTCGCGCCCTGGTCGTCGGACACCTCAATCGGAAGGATGCGCGCCTTTGTGTCGAGGTCTTCCAGCGCCAGCGAGGGGATGGTCGCCAGCGCTTCCGGCGAGTCCGGCGTCTCCTGCGCCAGCTTCAACGCGCGCGTTTCCTCGATCACGCGGCGCAAATCCGCCTCGGTCATCGTTTCGCGCGCCTGCGCCAGACGGTCGCGCTCGGCTTCTTCCTCGCGCGCGCGGATTTCAGGATCGGGCTTGAGGAGCAGCGTCGTCCGGTGCGGGTTGTCGAGCAGGTGCGCGCGGATCAAGTCCTCGAAAACGCGCTCGCCCTGCGCCAGCCGCCCCTTGATCGCGTTGAGCGGCGCTTCAAACGCCACGCGCGCCAGCGGGTCGGCGTCGTAGAGCCACGTGCTCAACGCGGTGATCATCAGCGCGATGCCGCGCGGGAACGAGCCGGTGTTGTTCTCGCGCAGGCGGAACTCAATCGTGTTGACCGCCGCCTCGATCATGTCCGGGTCGATACTGCTGTCGGCAAGCTGGCGCAGGGTGTCGAAGATCAACTGCTCGACCTTCGCCGCGTCCTCATCTGCAATGTTCTTGAGACCCGTCGAAAAGTAAAGCTGGCGCTGATCTGCCTGGAACCCGGCTCCGGCGAGGTCTTCACCCAAACCGGAATCGATCAGCGCCTTCCGCAGCGGCGACGCCTGCGTTCCGATGAGGATATACGCCAGCATTTGCAGCGCCAGTGTCATTTCGGCGTCGGTGATTTCCGGCAGCATCCAGTTCACGGCGACCTGCGCTTTTTTACCGGTATCGCCGTTGCTTTCGCCCGCGTCGTAGCCATAGACCATGCGGCGCGGCGCGTCGAAGCGCGGCTGTAGCGGAATCGTGCTGCCCGTGTTGATCGGGTCGAAGTCGCGCAGGTAGGCGTCGATCACTTCCAGTCGCTTGTCGGGATCGTCGTCGCCGTAAAAGAAAATGAAGGCGTTCGACGGGTGGTAGTACGTCTCGTGGAAGCGCTTGAACTGCTCGTAGGTCAGGTTCGGAATCACCTTCGGGTCGCCGCCAGAGTCGACGCCGTAGGGCGTGTCGGGAAACAGGGACGCCTCGATCAGCCGACCGAGCCGATTATCCGGCGACGAGTACGCGCCCTTCATCTCGTTAAAGACGACGCCTTTGTAGATCAGCGGCGCGTCGGCGGTCTCAAGCTCGTAGTGCCAGCCTTCCTGCTTGAGCGTCTCCGGCGTGATCCGTGGATAAAAGACGGCGTCGAGGTACACGTCGATCAGGTTATAGAAGTCCTGCACGTTCTGGCTGGCGACCGGGTAGCACGTCTTATCGGAGAAGGTCATGGCGTTGACGAACGTTTGAAGCGAGCCTTTGATGAGTTCGACAAACGGCTCCTTCAACGGATACTTGCGTGAGCCGCACAGGACGGAATGTTCCATGATGTGCGGCAAGCCGGTCGAGTCGGTCGGCGGCGTGGCAAAGCTGATGCCAAAGACCTTGTTTTCGTCGTCGTTCAGCATCGACAGAAGCTGAGCGCCGGTCTTTGCATGGCGATACAGCCGCGCCGTCGTATTAAGTTCTGGAATCTTCTGCTCCCGAAGGAGTTCAAAACCGTGAAGGTTTGTCATGGTTTGTCTCTGAAACTGTGATAGGCGATAAGCAGCGGCGAGCGACTGGCAAAACGGATTTCAAAAGCGCTTTTTCCGCCTGATCGCGAACCGCTAACCGCTAAGAATAACACAAAGGAGCGCCCTGGCGGAACGCTCCTTTTGGTCAGGTAAAGCTCGGCACATACGACATGGACACACGTCATCGTGAAACGCGCTAAAACTAATTCGTAGACTTCGATTTGTGTTATGCTCAGACACAATCTGTGTCGAGCGAGCTGCCACCTGCGAGAGTGCCCCATGAACCTGAATCGACAGAATGCGCTGCCTGTGCTGACTGTAGTCATCATCGTCGGCTTTTTCGGCTTAATGCTCGTGCTGCTGCTGTCCGAAGCGCCGAGGGTGCAGACCACGCAGCTTGCCTTTCCCGATCCCACGGAACGCCTGCCGACCGCGGCTCCCACCCCCCTGGCAAGCCCCGTCCCGACGCTGGAAGCGACCGTCGAGGTCACGGCGTCGGCGGATACCACCGCTGAGGCGACTTTAACCGTCGAGATGACAGAAACGGTGACCACCGCCGCGGAAGCCGCCGATGCGACAGAGGAAACGCCGGAGCCATGATCTTGCCGCAATGCCCGGATGATCAGTCGAAAACTACGCGCGGGCAGACTCATCGGGTCTGCCCGCTCACCGTCGGTAGCGGCTTCGCTAGGCGATGAACGACCAGCTCAGGCTGCCGCCGTTGAACCGGATACGCAGCGTGCGACCATCCGCCATACTGGTGTAAAGAACGTTCGGTGATCCTGCGCTGCCGCCGTTGGGTGTGTAACCCGTCTGGAACTGCGCGCTGTATCCCTGTTCCGCGGCAGTTGCCCAGCCGAGTGACGTGCGAATGCCCTCGTTCGTCGTCCAGACCTGCCCGAATCCATGCTGCGGCAGGAGCGAGCCTTCCGGCGGCGTTTCTCCCCACGTGATGTCGCCCGACGTCCAGCTTTCCACCGTTTTCACGCCGCTGCCATTGCTGTAGAGCGCGAACACCTCTCGTGTATCGCCTCGCCACAGCATCAAGCCATTCTGGAAGGTCTGCGCTGCCGCGCTCACCGCCGCCGCTTCTGCCGCGACACAATCCTCGCCCGCGCCGGAGAGGAAGCTGCGCCCGCACTGGCTTGGAACCCATACCGCCAGAGAGCGCGACGCGACGGCGGGACCCTTTCGCACAGTATAGACTTCCAGCAGGCAGCTTTCGCGCCCGAACGATATATAATCGCGCGGCGAGCCTGGAGAGAGACATGAGTCGAAGGTGGGTGTTTCGCTGGTGGACGCTGATCCCGCTGATGCTGCTGGCGACGGCGTTTGGCGCGCGCGGCTTGGATGCCGATCCCATTAAGCAGGATGAATTTTTTCAGATTCGGGACGTTCGCACGACCAACGACCCGATTGCGCTTGCCATTCACATCGCCGCGGCGAACCCGTGGCACGTGCCGAGCTATTTCATCATCCTCAACAACTGGGGCAGGCTGTTCGACTGGAACCCGGTTCCCATGCGCGCGATGGCGCTGTTCATCGGGCTGCTGACCATCGCCTGGACGTACCGCCTGGGTCGCGATCACGTTTCGCCGCGTGTGGGGTGGGTCGCGGCGGCGATCATGGCGTCGTCCGCATTCTTCATCTTCTACTGGCACGAAGTCCGCATGTACACGCTCACGGTCATGCTGGCGGCGCTCGTCCTCTGGCTGTACTTCCACGTCCTGTGGTCGCCGCGTCCGGTTTCGCGCGCGGCGTGGGTCGCGCTCTGGCTGTCGGTGGCGCTGGCGCTCTACACGCACTATTTCATGGCGCTGCTGCTCGCCGGGATCGGCGTCTATCATCTGCTGTTCGCGCCGAAAGATCGCCGCTGGTGGCAAATCGTCCTCGTCGTCCTGCTCGCCGGGCTTGCCTTTCTGCCGTGGGTCAGCGTCCTGCTCAAGAGTATTCAGCGCACCGAGGGCGACATCGGGCGCGTGCTCGATAATCCCGACGTCGTCCAGCAGCTTGCCTATCTGTTCAGCAACGGGCAGTTGATTCTGCTGGTCGTCCTCGCGCTCGTCGGCGTCCTGCCGCTGGTGACGTGGCGAACCGAACCCCGCCGCGCGCTCCGGGCGATCTGGTTTATCCTGCTGGCGACAATGGCGCTCGCGCTCGCCGCCAACAGCCTCATCGGACTGCTGCCCGCCGACCGGATGCGCTACGTCGTCCTGATCTGGGTTCCCGCTGCCGCGGTGGTCGCCGCCGGAATTGTGCATCTGAGGTATCTGTGGGCGCGAAATCGTGCCGTTGGCGCGGCGCTCTCTGCCGCCGCGCTCGCCACGTGGCTGTTCATCGGCTACTGGAATAATGTCACCATGCTCACGGCGCATGGACTGACCGACTATATACCGTATTTCCCGGTGCATCAGGTGTTCCGCGACCTGCGCGACCTGCACCGCCCCGGCGATTACATCGTTCACGTCCTGCCCGACGGCGATTGGGCGGATCGCTATAATCGCAGCATCCCGTTTTACCCGGAGAATGAGCGCCTCGCCGCCGATTCCGGCGTGCTGCCGCTCGCGCCGGACGCGGATGATCAGGAAGAAGAAGTCGAACAGCAGATGGAGGCGATTGGGGCGGGACGCCAGTACGTGTGGGTTGCGTATCCACCCCAGCCAACGCCTTCCAGCCTGCTCGCCTTCGCGAACGCGCTGCAAGCGACTTATGCCGCCTGTGGCGTTGTGTCCACGACCGCCGACTATCAGATTGACGAATACGCCCGGTCGCCGGTCTGCTGCACGCCCGAAAGCGGCGCTCGCCCGCCCCTTGCCGTCTTTGGCGGCGTGGTCGCGCTCGCCGGGGTCGACCTGATGCCCGACCCGGAAGCGCGCGTCCTGCGCTGGTTCGCGGCATTCGAGCACCCGGAGACCTTTTCCGCCGAGTCCTATTCGGTCGCCTTCCATGTCCTCGACGCGCGCGGCGCGCTGGTCGCGCAGCAGGATAATGGC
>CALMDI010000859.1 GCA_937864975.1 uncultured Chloroflexota bacterium
CGAATCGCTTCCCATTTTTCTCGCGACAAAGAATAAACCGTTTTCTTTGTGCCAGAGCTGATTTCTACCTCTATCATTTCATTCGATAAACGAACAACTTTGCCCGTTGTTCCATTTACCCATCGTCGTTCCGAGTCGTTTTTCACGAACATGACTTGCGCGCCAACTTTAAGTCGAAGTTGTTGGTCTGCTGGTAGCCTTTTATGATCTGGGAATTCACCCTCTACCACACCGTGGTAAACATATTCGGGTGTAGCAAGTTTAGCTAATCTGTCAGTATTTACTTCAGCAGCTCGTTTATTAGTTGTCACCAAAGTGACATACGGCACAAATTCATCAGGGTCAAAATTAAGCGCCATCCTTTGATTTAGTTGTTCAATAAGCGCAGTAGATACCTGATTTATTCTGATCTTTCCTAACCACTCTACAAAAGCCGCATCAGTCTGACGATACACCTTTCGCAGTTCTTCGACCTTAAGCGGAATTTCCTTGAACACCCTGGCAGCAAAGAAATAAGAACTCGTATAACCCATTTCATCAAGATACCCACGCTCATCTGAGTCTACGACTGGCGGAAGTTGATAAAGATCACCGAAGAATACTATTTGGATTCCACCAAACGGCTTTGTCTTATCTTTCCCATTCAATCGCAGGAATCTGT
This sequence comes from uncultured Chloroflexota bacterium, assembly GCA_937864975.1. GTDB lineage: Bacteria > Chloroflexota > Anaerolineae > Aggregatilineales > Phototrophicaceae > ZC4RG36. The sequence goes on from CALMDI010000859.1 coordinate 662, forward strand.
CTATTGCATCTAAGAGATCTGCACGCACCATTGAAACTTCATCAATAATGATTGTATCGATGGCTTTAATTAATGCCGTGTCCGACAACAGCTTTACGTCTTTATCGGTCAACAAGTGATGCGGGAACTTGAAAAAGCTATGGATAGTTTGCCCGTCCACTTGCAGTGCGGCAATACCTGTAGGAGCGAGAACTACCACTTTTTTTACTGTATTCATTATGAAGTGTTTCAAGAGGGACGATTTGCCTGTCCCGGCTTTGCCCGTAACAAAAATACAGGAGGAGGTGTGCTCCATTGAGCTTAAAATCCGTTTGAAGTCCTCGTTAAGGTCTATATCAAGAGAAATCTTTTTTGGAGGTTCCGGTGGCGATGTTTGAGAGCGCTGTGTCACCTGAGGCACAACCGAACGTATCGTGCTTACAACTCTTTCTCTTTGCTCTATCTGCACTTGAGAGAGCATAGCTTCTAATTCGCCCTCAAATCCACAATTCTGACATACAAGTAATTTGGGAGAGCGCCCTAAAATACGCTCTACCATAGTGCGACGGAAAGTAAGAGCGGCGACACCACAATTAAGACAATTAAGTCTCCTAACAAATTGATCCATTTGTTGCCGTCTCTTTTCGCAAATAGGTCGGGAAATTACACATAAAAGCAAAGACGGTAAATGATACCACTATATCGGCACTTTTTAGGAGGGATTATAGCACAAAATGTGTAGCTTCATTTTGTAACTATGTCCGACACGATACTGCATATGTTGAGGCTGGGCGATTACGGCGTTCGCCGCGAGGACTTCCCCGACATCGTCGAGAAATCCGCCCGCGCCAGCAGCATGAAGGGCAACCCGATTGCGCTGAGCGACGACGAGCTAACGGCAATCCTCGAACAGGCGCTGTAAGCGCACGAACTTTGGGTTTAAGCCGTATGCCAAATCTCTTATAATAAGATTGATTCATAAATCCATAAATCAGGAACTGGGTGTGAAATGGCAATCAACCGCAAAAAATACGTCATCCAGGAAAGCGGGCAGGTGACGCTGCCTATCGAGTTTCGTCGCAAGTTTGGGCTGAATCCCGGCGATGAGATTATGTTTGAGGAAACGGACAGCGGTCTGCTCATCAGCACGAAAGAGATGATACTCCGACGCCTGTTAGACGAGATTGGACAGGCGCTGCGCGAGAAAGGCGTGACGCTCGAAGACCTGATCGAATCGGGTCGAGAGATTCGAGGTGAGATTATCAAAGAGAAGTATGGTCTTGATGCCAACGACGATTAAGGTCTTTGTAGACGCCAGCGTCCTTTTTGCTGCTGTCTATTCATCGCACGTATCAGCATATGACCTTATCCAGGCTGCAAATCGCGGGAGCGTAAAGCTCTTCGTAAATTCAATTATCCTCGACGAAACCCAACGCAACCTCCTTCGAAAAGCGCCTCGAACAATCGTAATCTTTCAATTGTTGATCGACACTACCATCCTTGAGCTGGTTCCTGAGCCAACAAAAAAAGCATTGGTTGACGCTGCTAAATATACGGCTCTGAAAGACGCGGCAGTGATTGCCTCGGCAATCGCGGCGAAAGTCGATTACCTCGTTACCTACGACCGCAAGCACCTGATCGATCCACCGCATGTCGCACAGCAATCAGGGTTAAAAATCGTAACGCCGGATGTCATCGTTGCTGATCTACGCCGAAGCGACAAGTAGCGTCCTCACGATTTCTGCCCCAGCTCCTCGCGCAAAAATGCCTTCACGCCGTCACCGCCCATCAGGGTCAGTAGAATCAGCGCCTCCTGCCACCCCACCTCCAGCCGAAACTGAAGAAAGGGGCAGCATACATGCTCCAGCGTGACGAACTCCGCGAGCAGCAGGAACAGCGAGCCGTCCGCGTCGAAGCGCAGCGTGTAACCATTTTCAAGCTCGTCGACGCCACGGATGAGCGTTCCCATCTCAAGCCGAATCGCGGCGTAACGAAGACGCTGCCCGTCGTCGAACGCATTCATGCTGCACGCCAGCGGTATCCCGTTCGCAGAATCGCTCATGATCCCTCGCGTCTCCTGTCGTTGGAGGCATAGACCTCAACCCGGCGCGCGTCCTTACCTTAAGCCATGCCCTGTCGCCTGAAATTCAATTTGCGCGCATAATGCAGAAAAGCGCCGACGTTCATCACGGAGCCGTTTATGAGCGCCCAGAACCAGCTACAACGTGCCTACGAACTCATCAAGGCGGGACAGAAGGGAGAAGCGACGCAGATCATCGTCGAAGTCCTGCGCCAGGATCGCGACAGCGCCGACGCCTGGTGGCTGCTCGCCAATGCCACCGCTGACCCGACAAAAGCGCGGCAGGCGCTGCAGCAGGTGCTTCGCCTCCGCCCCGATCACGCCGCGGCGCAGCGGATGATGGACACGCTCGACCCGGCGTCCGCGCCCCCGCCCCCTGTCATCGCCTCGGCGCCGCCTCCGGTCGAAGCAGACCCCTTTGCCGACCCGTTCGCCGCGCCGCCCACGCCCGTGTCGACATCCTTCGGCGATCTTCTGCAATCGAGCCAGACCGACGCCCCTTTTGGCGATCCGTTTACCTCTCCGCCACCGCGCGCGGCGAGACGCTCGACAATAGACGACGATCCCTTTGCCGACCCGTTCACCGCGCCCCGCGCCCGCCCTATGGACGAGGATCCGTTCGCCTCTGACCAACCGTTCGCGGCTGCCGAGCCGCGTCCCGCAGCACGGGCGCCGCAGCCGCAAAGGAAGGGCGCCAGCCCGCTCGTCATTATTCTGGCGATTCTTGGCGGTATCTTCGTCATAGGACTGATCATCTGCGCGCTGACGACTTTTGCCGGAGTGTCGCTCTTTACGCAGGCGGTGCAAACCGCGCTTCCCGAAGGCACCTTCCAGGCGGCAATCGAGGAGATGCAAGCCATTCTCACAGACATGCCGACGGGCATGATCGGCGATATCGTTCCGAAAGGCTCGATTTCCCCCAACCAGCCGATACGCGCGCGTCTGGAAGAAGACGGCGTGACGAATCATGGCTACACGTTTAGTGGAACCTCGGGACAGCGCGTCACATTCGAGGTGGCGGCGACAGACAACGAGTTCGATACCAAACTCCACCTGCTCGCGCCCGACGGCACGCAGATCAACTATAACGACGACCGCGAGCCGGAAAATACCAACTCGCTCATCGTGACGACGTTACCGGAAACCGGCGAGTACACCATCGTCGTCGGCGACTTCGGCGCGGATGGCGGGGCGTACGAACTGTTGATGCGCTAGCCAGTGGTGCTAGTTGTCGATAAAGCATAAAGGGGCTGGGGGTGGGGGTAAGCGAACACCACGGGCACCAATGGTCGCTAACTAGCCCCATGGGAGGGGCAAGCTGCCCCCCCGCGCTCCTCCTACCTCTCATCGACAACGCCCACATAGAAAATAACAAGCCTTCTGTTAAGGTCGTTCATAAATTTTTCGCAATTTTTATTCGTTTCGAGTCAAAAAATTACAATTTTCAGAAAAAATTAACCCTATAATGAAAATATTGTGAATGTAATTCGAGTCGGATAGACCTGCTTATGTCTACGACACATGCGAACGTACTGCACGAAGCTTATCAGTTGATTAAGGCGGGGCAAAAAAAAGCGGCTTATCAACTGCTCCGCGATGTTCTCGAACGGGATGAGAATAACGCGGATGCCTGGTGGTTATTCGCCCACGCCAGCCCAGACCTGCTGCAGGTGGAACAGGCGTTGTGGCAGGTGCTTCGCCTGAAGCCGGGCGATCCTCCGGCAACAGCTCTGCTGAACCGGGTTCGCGCGGCGCGCAATCGAGCTTTAGCGGGCGCGGCAGACGCCGCCTCTAACGCCTCCCTGTCTGCCGCTGAGACGTCACCGTTTCCACCCGCCACGCGGCTCCTTCTGTCCGTGAGCGATAAGCCCGGCGCAGCGCAACCGGTCGCGAGTCGCACAGTCAGCACCGCCCGGCTCGTTCTGCGCGGCGTCCTGCTGGGGGCGATTGTCTCGGTCGCAGTCGTGGGCGCGGTGTTGATCCGAGACGCAGGACAGCCCGACCCCGGTGCAATCGCGGCGCTGCCCACGTTCGTAAGGATGGAATTGTCGACCGCCGCGCCGACGTTTGCCCCCACCACGTTAGCAACGGATGCGCCCACGCTCCCCCCAACAGCGCTGGCGACCGCCGCTCCAACGCTGGTGTCCGAATTGGAGGCAGCCCTTCCGGCTTCGCCCATCGCCATCCTCCCGTCCACGGACGTGCCCGACTTAGTGGTGTCGCCCGCCGTCCCAACCGCAACAATCCTGGCTGAGATCGTCCGGGTTCCTCTGGAACCAAGCATTCTATCGAGCGGGTCGGTCGGCGAAATCGCGGGCAGATTTTTCGAGGCAGATGGGAAAACCATCATTTACGACGATGCCTCGGTACGGGTGATGAACTATGAAACCGGCGAAATGGTCAATGACCCCAATACGCCATTTCAGGGGGAGTATGCCATTGAGGTTCCGCCGGGAACGTATCGCCTCGCGGTGGAAGTGAGCGGTCGAAGTTACGAATTTTTTAATAACGTGGGACCCTACGGCGCGGATGCCATGCCGGTGACGGTCGAAGCGGGCGTGCGGCTGGAAAACGTCGATTTCCTGCTCGACCCGGCGGGAACCATATCCGGCACCGTCCTGGTGCAAGACAGCAGCATTCCGCTCGCCAATCTCAACGTGGGCACGGCGGACGCCTGGATGGGAGCCTGCACCGATGCGGAGGGGCGCTTCATCCTGAGTCACGTGCCGGTGGGCGTGCCCATTAAAATTTTCGTGGGCGGCGATAACTGGTGTGGAAGCGACGCGCCGTCGATTGAGCGCCAGTGGTATCCCAACGGAGTCACCGAGGAGTTGGCGAGTCCGGTACAGGTGCTCAGCCAGACGGCGAACGAGATCTCGGTTGACTTCGCGCTGCCGGATACCGTCTGCGCGGAAGCCGCCGTCTGCTGAGAGCGGGAAACCAACGGGCGAATCGGCGGCTAATCCACGCGCTCGAATCGCCCGTCCAGCCACAGGTAATAGAGTTCCACGGCGACGTCAGGGATGCGTTCGAGCACGCTGTCGCGCGCTTGCCGCAAATCGTGCAGATGGCGCTCGTAGCTGTCCTCGGCGCCATAAGCGCGGCAGTCCTGGTGGTTGATGAGAATGACCCGGTTCACGCTGTGAACGCGGCGGGACATCTCGATCTGCGAAAACACGGTGTCCCAATTCTTGACGCTGCCCCCGAAGGCAACCCGGTTGTAGTTGCCGTAGCCAAGCTGCGTTTTGATCCACTCATCCAGTAAGGGCTGCAAGCGGTAGTCGATACACGTCACCACGACGGCGTCGGTGCGAATGATCATCTCTATCCTCATTTAATAGATCGACAAGGCGTGAATCTCTCCACCCCATTTACTCAAACCTCAAAGCTCACACCTCACGACTTGAGTTCAATCGCGTGTTCGTCGCGCGGCGCGCCCAGGTACGCCCGCTCCAGATCGACGATCTCCGGTTCCAGCTTCACGAACAGCGCCTTCGGCTCGCGCAGCGGCTGACCCGGCTTCAGGTTGCTGGGCAGCCACGTGCCGATGGCGCGGCTGCCGTCATAGACCAGCGCCTGATGCGCGCGCTCACCCTCGTGATAGGTCTCGATGTTGAGG
>CALMDI010000860.1 GCA_937864975.1 uncultured Chloroflexota bacterium
ACCCCCTGAGCACCCACAAGAAGGGAGGGACTTTGAAACAGGGTCTTAACACCCTTCCCTCATTTTGGGGGAAGGGCTAGGGATGGGGGTCGCAAGACTGGATCTGCCTAATAAGGTTCTTATGAGCGAAAAAACGCCTATTCTCGAAATGCGGCACGTGAGTAAGCGCTTCGACGCGACACAGGCGCTCGACAACGTGTCCCTCACGCTGTACCCCGGCGAAGTTCACGCACTACTCGGAGAGAACGGCGCGGGCAAATCCACCCTGATTAAGATCATGACGGGCATTCATCCGCCCGACACGGGCGAGATTTTGCTCGACGGCGCGCCGATTCAGATTCGCAACGCCCGCGAGGCGCAGCTTCACGGCATCGCCGCGATTTACCAGGAACCGATGATTTTCCCCGATCTCAACGTGGCGGAGAATATCTTCATCAGTCATCAGGGGCGCGGCGCGGTCGTCAACTGGGGCAAGATGTACCGCGACGCCGACGACGTGCTGAGCAAACTGGGTGTCGCCCTCGACCTGAAAGCCCCGGCGCGCGGCTTGACGCTTGCAGCGCAGCAAACGGTGGAGATTGCGAAAGCGCTGTCTCTGAAAGCGCGCGTCCTGATTATGGATGAGCCGACCGCCTCGCTTTCGGCGCACGAAGTTTCGCAGCTCTTCAAGCTGGTCGGGACGCTGCGTCGGCAGGGGGTTTCGATTCTTTTCATCAGTCATCGAATGGAAGAGGTTTTCGAGATTGCCGACCGGGTGACGATCTTCCGCGATGGCAAATTGATCTCGACCAATCCCGTGCGCGTCGTCACGCCGGAAAGCGCGATTCGGGACATGGTGGGGCGAGAACTGGACTCGTTCTTCGTCAAGGACACAGTCAAACGGGGCGATTTGCTGCTCTCCGTGCGCGACCTGAGCAAAGAGGGCGTGTTTCACAACGTCAGCTTCGACATTCACCGCGGCGAAGTGCTCGGTTTCGCGGGGCTGGTGGGCGCGCGGCGCACCGACGTGGCGCTGGCGCTGTTTGGCATTGCTCCGGCGGACTCCGGCGACATTATTCTGGAAGGCACGAAGCGCGTGATCACGACTCCGCATCAGGCAACCCGGCTCGGCATTGCCTACGTGCCCGAAGATCGACGCCAGCAGGGCTTGGTCATGCCGATGTCGATTACCGCGAATATCTCGCTGCCGACGCTGCAAAAATACCTGAACCGGTTGGGCATCATCATGCGTAAGGGGGAGCGGGCAACCGCCGAAGACTACCGGAAGCAACTGACCATCCGCACGCCCTCGGTTCAGTTGGAGGCGAGCAAGCTGTCGGGTGGGAACCAGCAGAAGGTGGTTTTGAGCAAATGGCTGAACACGCAGCCGCGCCTGCTCATCCTCGACGAGCCGACGCGCGGGATCGACGTGGGCGCGAAGGCGGAAGTCCACAGCATTGTCAACAGGCTGGCGGCGGAGGGCTTGGGCATTTTGATGATTTCGTCTGATCTGCCCGAAGTGCTGGCGATGAGCGACCGGATTCTTGTCATGCGTGAAGGCAGGCAGATGGGCATTTTCAGCCGCGAGGAGGCGACGCAGGAAGTGGTGATGACGGCGGCAATGGGGCGGGCAGGCGTCCCGGAAACGGTCGCCTTATGAGTTTTCGACGGTTGATTCGCCCCGAACAGATACGGGAACTCAGCCTTCTCATTATTATCCTTCTGGTCGTCCTGTTCTTCGGCAGCCAGATCGACAATTACTACGACCCGCGCACGTTCAACCGCATCGCGTCGAGCGTGATGATTATTACGGTCGTCGCCGTCGGGCAGACGCTGGTGGTGCTCACGAGGAATATCGATCTGTCGGTCGGCTCGATTTGCGGCTTCACCGCCTATTTTGTCGGCACGCAGCTCACGAACAATAACGACTTGTCGCCCGCGCTGGCGGTGCTGATGTCGGTCGCGGTCGGCGCGCTGCTGGGGACGGTCAACGGATTGTTGGTCGCCTATGGGAAGGTTCCGTCGATCATCGTGACGCTGGGCACGCTGGCGATTTATCGCGGAATGCTGGTCGAATTTTCCGGCGCGAAGACGGTCACGACGGCAAACCAGCCCGAATGGATTGTCGGGCTGATGCGCGTGAACTCGTTCACGATTGGCGAGGTCGAAATTCGCGTGCTGGTGGCGGTCGCGGTTGTCATCGTGCTGGTGTTTCAGGTCGCGATCAATTATCTGCCGTTTGGTCGCCGCCTGTACGCGATTGGGTCGAATCCCGACGCGGCGCGTATGGCGGGCTTGAAGGTGCGGCGGACAGTTGCCTCGGCGTTCATCCTGTCGGGCGCGCTGTCCGGTTTCGCGGGCTTCATGTTTCT
>CALMDI010000861.1 GCA_937864975.1 uncultured Chloroflexota bacterium
TGACGCCGAGACGATCCCAGATGAGCGGGCTGAGCGCGTGTCCGTAATAGGCAATCTTCTCGCGCAGGGAATTCTCCGCCGCGGCGTGATCGTCGGACAGGGAGCACCAGACGCACGCCGCGACGTCGATCTCGCTCAGGTCGCGTCCCGCTTTCGCCGCGCCTTCCGCGATATAGGGCAGGACGGTTTCATAGTGTTCGGGGGGCAGCAGCAGTGGCAAGCCGCCGTCCGCGATCTCACCAATCGCGCCGAGCATTCTGGGCGACAGAGCGCCGATGTAAATGGGCACGCGGCGGCGCGGCGCGAAGCGCATATAGGCTTCATTCGTCCAGCGCAAAAACTGTCCCTCCATCGCGGCGCGCTCGCCGGACAGGAGTTGATTGATGGCGCGGACGCTTTCGACCACGGCGGTATACGGCTTGTCCGGCACGCCGCCGATCCACTTGAGGAATTCCGCCGCCCCCGACGAGATGCCGAGGTTAAAGCGCCCGCCGCTCACCTCGTCGAGCGTCGCGGCGATCATGGCAATCTCGGCGGGGTGAATGGTGTACGGGTTGAGGATGCAGGTACCCACCTCGATGCGCGTCGTCGCGCCCGCCACAGCGGTGAGGATGACGACCGCGCTGCGGAGAAAGAGATCGTCGCTGACCCAGAATTGATCGAAGCCTGCCGACTCCGCCGCTTGCGCCAGCCGAAGGTAATCCGTGACGGGCAGGTCGTTGTTGAGCCGCAGGCTGAACTTCACAGCGACGCCCCGATGATGGCTTCGACCTCGATCTCGACCATATGCTCCGGGCTGACGAGCGCGCTGACCTCGACCATCGTACTCGTCGGGCGAATCGTGGCGAAGAACTCGCCGTGGGCGCGCCCGACTTCCTCCCAGCGGCTGATGTCGGTGACGTACATGCGGACGCGAACGACCTCGTTCATGGTCGCGCCCGCCTTGCCCAGCGCCTGCTCGATCTTGTTCAGGATGTACTTCGTCTGTTCGTAAGGATCGCCGACGCCGTAGACCTTGCCGCTTTCGTCGCTGGCGGTCGTGCCGGAGACGTGAACGATGTTGCCCACGCGCACCGCGCGCGAATAGCCCGCGACGGCTTCCCAGGGCGTGCCGGACGAAATGTTGAGACGGTCAGGCATAGCAGTCCCTTTCAGGTAGGCATGAGGTATGAGGTTCGAGAGAAAGCCTGGGACTGGAAAGTTCGCCAGTACATAGGCGTTCACACAGTCCTCAGTCCTCGACCCTTTCTTTTATGACCGGTTGCTTGGCTGTGGCAGCTTGGGCAGCAGCCAGCCGAGGAACGCCTCTTCCGAGCGCGTTTGCATGAGCACGCGCCCCGGTCCGGTCAGCTCGCAGACCAGCCCTTCGCCGCCGAGCAGCGTCGATTTCCAGTTGCCCTGCCGCCGCACCTCAAAGTTGATCGTGCCTTCAAAGCCGACGATGTGCCCCGTATCGATGGTGTAGCGCTGACCGGGCGCGAGCACGCGCTCCTCAACCGCGCCGTAGCAGCCCGCCAGAATTTCGCCCACGCCGGTCACGCGCAGGAGCAGCAGGCTGCCGCTGCCGAAGAAGCCCTTCGCCCCGCCCCACTGGGTATCCCAGGCAACGCCCGACTCGGAGGCGATGAACGCGCCGCTTTGGAGCATGAACGGGCTGTTGTTGATGGGGATGACGACCATGTCGCCGGGGAGCGCCGGAGCCAGGGTGATCTCGCCGCCCTGTCCCGGCGCGCGATAGGTGTTCTGGAAGAAGCTTTCACCGCCGACCATGCGCTTCAGCCCGCCGAGAAAGCCGCCTTCCGCTTTCGTCTCGACGACGACGCCCTCGCTGTAACTGACCATTGCCCCTGGCTCGACTTTGACTTCTTCGTTCGGATCGAGCGTGACGACGGCGAGTGAAAACGAGGGTTGATGTTTGAGTTGAATTTGCATCTCGAATACTCCTACCTGTCTGATCGGGTCGTGAACGCCTCAGAGTCGCGCACGATTGTACCGCGCCGGATAGCAGCGGCTTCAGCGCCAGCGGCGCAGCGCGCTGACATCGTACATGCACGTTAGACTATTCGATGACGATGAGCGATTGGTAACCGTGGGTCAGTTTTTCGCCGCCGCCGGGACGCGCGACGACGACATCTTCCACGCGCGCCGAAAAGCCGGTGCTTTGCAGAATGCTCGGCTCGATGGTGAACAACATGCCCTCGCGCAAGGGAGTCGTGTCGCCATTGGTGAGGAACGGCGGCTCATGCACGTCGCGCCCGATGGCGTGCCCCAGCCGGTGACGGAAGGCGCGTCCGTAGCCCGCGTCGTCGATGACCTTGCGCGCGACGGCGTCGGTTTGCTCGGTCGTCATCTCGCCGGCGCGGAGCGCGGCGATCCCCGCCCGCTGAGCCTCCATGACCAGGTCGTAAACGCGCTGCTGGTCGCCCGTCGGCGCGCCGAACGAGACGGTGCGCCCGTAGTCGTAGCAGTAGCCGTTGTAGACCGCGCCGAAATCGAACAGCAGCGAGGTCGGCGCGTAAAGCTTGCGATGCCACTTGTCGGCGCGGTCGCCGTGAATGAGCGGGTGATTGGGTCCGGTGTTATACATCGAGGTCGTGAACGACGGACCAAGCGAGCCATGCTTGCGAAGCTGGTAATCCACCTCGGAGAGAATGTCCAGTTCGGTCATGCCGATTTTCAGAGTCTCCAGCACGTCCGCGAATGCCGCCTCGGTGATCTCACCCGCCCGCCGCATAATCGCGATTTCGTCCTCGCTCTTGATGACGCGAAGATTGCGGAGAATATCGGTCGCGGAGACGAACACCACTTCCGGCAGCAGCTTTTGCAGGTGAACGACCGTCTCGGCATGGGCGCGGTCGCTGATCGCCACGCGCGGGCGCATCGGCAGATCAAAGCCCTTGAGAATGTCGCGCACCAGTGTTTCGGGGTCGTCCCAATCGCCCAGCACGCGCAGCTCCGCGTTCAGCTTGTCCAAGCCGCCGAATTCCGCCGTCATGCGCGGCAGGGCAATCACCGGTCCTTTGGAGGGCGTCATCCACGCGCCTTCAAGCCAGGCACCCGGATGCAGCGTGACGCCGAAATTTGGAATGTCGCGCGGAACACCCGTCAGATATTCGAGGTCGGCGCTGATGGGCAGGAACGCGAGATCGGCGGAAGCGCCCAGAAGTTCCTGATACTGTCGCAGACGTTCATTATGATTCATAAGCGTAGGAGACTCCATTGTCAACGATTATTGCCTCTAGAATAGCTGAATGTCGGCGCAGCCGGATAGCGCCAGCGCAGATTTCTTGCTTCTGGCAGATGAGAAAAGTACAATGTTCGTCCGGCTGTGTAATATTACCGCCTGTTCATCGTTTCGCACTGCCCTCAACGGCAATTTGGATTTTTTATCAGGAGGCTCTGGAATGAAAAGGGTACGTCTTGTTTCGCTTTTGCTCGTCCTCGTCGTGATCGTCAGCGGCATCGCGCTGGCACAGGATGAGAAGGTGCTGGTTGTCGGTCATGCCGAAGTGACTGACTCGCTCGACCCGGCGCGTGGCTATACGCAGACGGTCGGTATCATCAACCACGTGACCTATGAAAATCTGGTGACCTTCCCCGAATCGGATTCCAGCGCCATTCTGCCGGAATTGGCGACCGATTGGACAGTCTCGGAGGACGGGTTGACCTACACGTTTAACCTGCGCGACGACGTGGTGTTCGCCAACGGCGACCCGCTGACCGCCGACGACGTGGTGTTCACTGCCAACCGCCTGAAGTATATTCAGGGCAGTCCATCCTTCCTCGCCTCGAACATCGCCAGCGTGGTCGCCGACGATGAGGACACCGTCACCTTTACCCTGTCGGAAGTCAATCCGGCGTTTCTGACCAATCTGGCGAACAACGCTTTCGGAATCGTCAACGCCGATGTCGTCCGCGAGCAGGGCGGCACGGATGCCGAGGACGCGGCGGCGGTCGATACGGCAGAGGAATACCTCAACAGCACGTCGGCGGGAACCGGTCCGTATGTGCTTGAAAGCTGGGAGCCTCAGGTCGAGACCGTTCTCGTTCGCAACGAGAATTACTGGGGTGACGCACCCTACTTCGACCGCATCATCATCCAGAACATCAGCGAAGCTGCCACGCAGAAGACCGCGCTTGAAGCGGGCGACATCGACCTGGCGACCGACCTGACGCCGGATCAGTTGGTCACCATGCGTGACAACCCCGACCTGACGGTGGCAAGCTCGCTCGGCAACATCGTGCATTTCCTGCTCATGAATCAGAGCGCGGCGCAATGCGGACCAACCGCCGATCCGCTGGTGCAGGAAGCTGTGCGTAACGCCCTCGACTACGAAGGCTATATTGCCCTGTGGGGCGGCGTGACACCGGCGGGTCCGACCGGCGTGCTCACCAACTATGGCTTTGAAACCACCCCGACCCGCGACCTGGATCGGGCGCGCGAACTGCTGGCGGAAGCGGGTTACCCCGATGGTCTGGCTTTGACCCTCGAATACCCGGTCTACACGGCGCAGGGCGTCAACATGGATACCAACGCCCAGAAGATTCAATCCGACCTGGCGGAAGCGGGCATTACCGTGACGCTCGATCCGGGTGATGTGGGAGTTCAGCTTCAAGAGTATCGCACCGCCCGACAATGTTTTGCTTACTGGTTCTGGGGTCCAGACAGCCTCGACGTCA
>CALMDI010000862.1 GCA_937864975.1 uncultured Chloroflexota bacterium
AACGCCGGAATCTACCGGAGCGGCACGATTCTGACAGACACGCTGGACGACTGGCGAGCGGTCATCGGCGTCAATCTCGAAGCCGTGTACGTGGGGTCGAAGCTGGTCGCGCCGCACATGGCGGAACGCCGCTCTGGTCGCGTCATCCATGTTTCCTCCGTCGCGGGCTTTGCCTCGCGTGGAAATGTCGGCTCCTACAATGCGTCGAAAGGCGCGCTGATCGCTTACACCAAATCGATGGCGGTCGAGCTTGGGCAGTACGGCATTCTCGTGAACGCCATCGCCCCCGGCTTCATGCGTACCCCGATGGTGGTCACCGCGGGCGTGGACGAAACGGCGACGCCTGCCTGGGAAGCGTGGTACGTCGAGCGCGGGAAAATCCCGCTGCGGCGTGTCGGCTTTCCCGAAGACGTCGCGGGCGCGGCGGTTTTTCTCGCCTCGCCCTACTGCCGCTATATGACCGGTCAGATTCTGGTTGTCGACGGCGGTTTGACCAGTACTTTTAAAGTTTCTTGACAAGCACGACAGGCGCTCAATAGAATATATACACTGTGCGGAATTATATATCCTTTCAGGCTGCTGCCCCAGAGTGTTATCGTGAGACTGAACGCCGAGGCAGCGTGCGTCTGCCGGTGATAATTGCCGCCACTTTGTCAAAGGATGCTTAGAAGGACATTCAGCCATGACCAAAAAGACACGCTTTTCACCCATGTCCCGCCGCTCGTTCCTGAAGGGGATGGGGGCGGTCGGCGCCGGGCTTGGCGCGGGGCTTGGTTCCACTCTCCCCGCCTTCGCCAAAAGCGCGCGCCTTCAGGATACCGCCAACCTGAGCCTGTGGTGGTGGGCGGACGACCTCACCTTCGGCGGCTGGATCGAGGACACCATCGCGGCATATGAAGCGGCGAATCCGGGCGTCAACATCGAGTCGCTGCAACAGGACGTGTGCTGCGTGATCTCGCAGTTCACCACAGCCGCCGCGGCGGGCGAGCCGCCCGACATCGCGTTCCTGTTTAACGGCTTATACCACATGGAAAATGTGTGGCTCGGCTACCTCGATCCCGTCAACAACTACATTCCTCTGGAAATCATCGAGCAGTCCAACGCGACCGCCCTCAGCCGCTACCAGGGCAATTACTATCGCGTGGGCTGGTATCCGGTGCCGCTGGTGTGGGAATACAACAAGGATGTCTGGGATCAGGCGGGGCTGGATGCCGACAACCCGCCCGCGACCTGGGACGAGTGGATGGCAGCGCTGGAAACCCTGAAGACGGCGGGCTTTACCCCCTTCGGCGGCGGGCTGAGCGACGGTTTCTGGGGAGAATGGTATCTGGGGAACGCGCTGACTCAGGCGCTGGACTCGCCGGGTGAAGCCGTCGAGTTGTTCATCGGCGACCGCGACTTCCGCGAGCCGAAATACTGGGAGTTCTGGACAAAGCTGGAAGAGATGGCAAGAGGCGGGTATCTGAACGACGATATGCTGTCGGTCGACCTGTTCACCGCGATCAACAAGGTCGTAACCGGCGAGCTGGCGGCGACGCAAAACGTGGGCGCGGTCATTCCCAGCCACATCGCGCAGATTGGCGACCGCGTCGGTCTCATGACGATGCCGGTCTACGGTCAGGGCGCGCTGGCGGGCGTGCCCATCACCGACTCGCAGGGCTGGGGAATCCCCACCGCGACCGAGAACAAAGAGATCGCCGCCGATTTCATCACGTTCATGCAGACACCAGAACGGCTGAATCGGTTCTGGGAGATGAACCACTACTTTCCCGCTAACCGAACCTGGGACTCCAGCGTCATCGACGATCCAGTGATCCAGTTGATGTGGGACAAGTGGGTGGCTGGCAATATTACCGTCTACATCCCGAACCTGATGCCGGGCTTGTTCTGGACGGACGCCATGTTCGTCTCGGCGCAGGAGATCGTGGCGGGCAACATGACCGGCGAGCAGGCGGGCGAGCAGAACGCGCAGGTGGCGCAGCAGTGGCGCGACCTCAACCCTGACCTGATCGAGAATTACCGTATCTACGCGCAGAGCCTGGCGGAAGCGGAGAACGCGACCCTCGAAGCGACCGAAGAAGCCTGATCTGCGAGCCGGTAGGGGTAACTCCGGTCGGAGGTTGCGAACGCGCCTCGCCCGGCGGCAGGGTCGGCGCGAACCCAACGTAGAGGCGAACGATGCTTCGGCTCCCGTTCGCCTCTACACGCGAAATAGCCATTTCTTTGACAATGGGAACGGGACAGGTTTATGGAACAGCGTTTTAACGGAAAAGTCGTTTTGGTCACCGGCGGGGGAACAGGCATCGGTCGCGGCACGGCGAACCGCTTTGCCCGCGAGGGCGCGGAGGTTGTCCTCGCCGGTCGCCGCCGGGAGCCGCTGGACAACGTCGTCAGCGAGATCGCGGCGGCGGGCGGGCAGGCGTGGGCGCAGCCATGTGACGTGCGCGACGTCGAGGATATTCACAGATTGATCGACGCGATTATCGCGCGCTCCGGGCGCATCGACGTCCTCATCAACAACGCGGCGCTGGCGGGCGAGGGCGCGTTTCTGGACGTGACGCCGGATTATTATGACGACGTGCTCGACACCAACCTGCGCGGCTGTTACTTCATGGCGCAGCGCGTGGCAAAGGCGATGATCGCCGCCGGGCACGGGGGCAGTATCATCAATATCACCTCGATTGATGCCACCGCCGCGGACGGTCCCTATTCGACCTACTGTACGGCGAAGGCGGGCTTAGTGAACCTGACCCGCTGCATGGCGTTCGAGCTTGCGCCGCATCGCATCCGCGTCAACAGTGTCGCGCCCGGCTTCACGATGACCGAGATGACGAGCAACGCCGTCTCCGGCGAGGAACTGGATTATCTGCTCCATCGCTTCGACCGCGTTCCCATGCGCCGGTTGGGCACGGTCGAGGAAGTGGCGGCATTGATTGCGTTCCTGGCGTCAGACGAAGCGCCCTACCTCACGGGCGACAACATCACGATTGACGGCGGGCTTACGTCCAATCTGTTCATCTTTGAGTCCTTCGGGCTGAGGAACAAGCCCGCCCAGAGCTAGACCGGGCGCACGCCCGGCGACAGCGCAGGTTGCTCAGGCACGTATGGTTCGAACACGGCAGATCACGCCTTATCTCTTCGTTCTCCCTCTGGTCGCGCTTCTGGCGCTGATCTTCGGCTATCCGCTCGTCAAAGTCGTCGATTTCAGCTTCAAGCGCATCCGTGGGTTCGACGGAGCCTACGTGGGCTTCGACAATTACAACGCCGTCTTTGCCGACCCCATCTTTGGCGAAGCGATCAAGCACAATCTGATTCTGCTGGTGGGCGTGATTCCGCTGGTGCTCATCTCGCTCGTCATCGCGATTGCCCTGTACGAGCGAATGCGCGGCTGGCGCATCTACCGCACGCTCGTGTTCCTTCCCTACATCATCGCCATCCCGATTGTCGGCGTTGTGCTGAAGAATATGTTCCAGTTCAACGGACCCGTCAACGAAACGCTGCGCGCGATTGGTCTCGAAGGCGCAGCGCTGGACTGGCTGGGAGATAAGGACATCGCGATCTATACCGTCCTCGGCATGATCGTCTGGCGCGAATCCGCCTTCGGCATCATTTTGTTCCTGTCGCGCCTGCTGTCGCTCAACGAAGAACTGATCGAGGCGGCGCATCTGGACGGCGCGAACTGGTGGGAGCGCACGCGCTACATTATCCTGCCGCAGCTCAAAGGGGTAATCGAGTTTTACCTCGTCATCGGCTTGATTACGCTCATCGCGGCGGTGTTTGCCTACGTGTACATCGTGCCCGGCAAGGGCGGACCCGCCAACGGCACGATGGTTCTGGAACTGTATATCTATAACTGGGGGTTTGAGAAACGCCTGCCCGGCATCGCCTCGGCAATCTCCGTCATCCTGTTTATGGTGACGATTGTGTTCATGGTCATCCTGTTTCGGATGCGGCGCGGCGCGGCGGCGGAGGCGTTGCAGTAATGGCGCAGAAAACCCTCCGCCTTACGACGTCTGCCCACGCCGGGCAGGGCGCGCCGACGCAGCGCCGCAGTCCCTTCGGGGTGGTCTCGCTTCAGGGTATCCTGCTCCTCGCGGCGCTGATCGCGCTGGCGCCCGCGCTTTTCATGCTGATGACCTCGTTCAAGACGAACGTGCAGTACGGCGTGGACAAGCTCGGCTTCCCAACCCCGCTCGTGCTGGAAAACTATCGCGCCGTCCTCACCGAACATCCCTTCTTCCTGTGGATGGGCAATTCCGCCGTCCTGTCAATTGGCGCGGTGCTGTTGAGCACGCTCGTCTCGGCGCTCGGCGCGTATGCCATCGCGCGGATGC
>CALMDI010000863.1 GCA_937864975.1 uncultured Chloroflexota bacterium
AGGATTTGCGCTTCGGTCGTGACGTCGAGGGCGGTCGTCGGCTCATCGGCGATGAGCAGCCTGGGCTGACCGCTCAGCGCCATCGCGATCATCACCCGCTGGCGCATTCCGCCGCTCAACTGGTGCGGATACTTGCCTAACAGGTCGCGCGGCTGAGGCAGGCGCACCTTGTCCAGCAGCTCGCCGGAACGGTCGAGCGCGCTGCGCTTCGACACCTTCTCGTGCACCCGAATGGCTTCGGTCAACTGGTCGCCGACGGTGAAGAGCGGGTCGAGCGACGTCATCGGCTCCTGGAAAATCATGCCGATTTCGTTGCCGCGAATACGCCGGATTTCTTCGCCGCGCGGGTCGAGTCTGGCGAGGTCGATGATCTCGCTGTCGCCATTTTTCTCGCGCTGGAACAGGATTTCCCCGCCGACGACGCGACCCGGCGGGTTGATGAGCCGCAAGATGGAGTAGCCGGTTACGGACTTGCCGCAGCCGCTTTCGCCGAGCACGCCGAGCGTCTTGCCTGCGGGGACGTCGAAGCTCACGCCGTCGACCGCGCGCACGACTCCGCTTTCGGTGAAGAAGTGGGTCTGTAAGTCTCGGATACTCAAAACGATGTTGTCGGTCGTCATTCGATACTACTTTGCAAACGGATCGGCGGCATCGCGCAAGCCATCGCCCAGAAAGTTGAAGGCGATGACGGTCGCGATGACGAAGATGGCGGGCGTGAGAATCCACGGCTGTTGTAAGAGCACGCGCACGTGCTGCGCGTCGCTGAGCAGAAGCCCCCAGCTTACCAGCGGCGAGCGAATGCCCAAGCCGAGGAAGCTGAGCGCGGTCTCGCCCAGGATCATGCCGGGAATGGCGGTCGTGGCGATGACGATGATGTGACTCATCGTGTTCGGCAGCAAGTGACGGGTGATGATGTGCCAGGTGCTGCCGTTCACGTAGCGCGCCGCGGTGACGAAGTCGGCTTCGCGCAGCGCGTAGACCATGCTGCGCGTTTGCCGGGCAAGCGCGCCCCAGCTCAGAATCGCCAGCACGATGGTAATCGCGAAATACGTGCGGTCGGAGGGCCAGTTGTCCGGGATAAGAGTCGCCAGCGCCAGCCACAGCGGCAGCTGTGGAAACGACATCAACAGCTCGATGATACGCTGCGAAATATCGTCGAACAGCCCGCCGAGATAGCCGCTCGCAATGCCGATGATGGAGCCGAACAGGAGCGTCAGAAAGACGCCGAACAGCCCGACCGAGAGGGACACCTGCGCGCCGAACCATACGCGGCTGAAAATGTCGCGCCCCTGCGCGTCTGTACCGAAGAGGAACAGCTTGCCCGGCTCTTCAACGCCGAACAGGTGAATGTCGGTCTTGATGAAGCCGAGAATGGTGTATTCCGACCCGCGCACGAACAACTGAAGCGGGTATTTTTCCTCCGGGATGATCTCAAACGTCCGCCTGAACGTCGCAGGATCGACGGCAGACTTGAGACCGTAGACAAATGGGATCGGGTGGAAGTTTCCCTCGGTGTCCACAAAATTCAGCCCGTGCGGCGCCATCGATACATACTGGCTGTACACCATCGTCGGGTCATACGGCGCGATGAAGCCCGCGAAGATCGCCGACAGGTAGAGAAGGATCAGGAAGATGCCGCTGGCGAGCGCCAGTCGGTTGCGCTTGAAGCGCAGCCACATGAGGCGGCGTACCGAAACGACGTTCGCCTCGTCCGCCTTACGCGCGATCCTCGCGGTGGTACGGTTGCCTGCTTTGCGGACGGTTTCCATGCCGGTTTTTAGCTGCCTTCCACGCGCTATGAGAAGCGGATACGTGGGTCAAGCCACGCCAGCATCAGGTCTGACAGCAGCGTGCCGAGCAGGACGAGAAACCCGATCAGCGTCAGAATCGTGCCGGCAAGATACAGGTCTTGCGCCCGCGTCGCATCCAGATAGGTCACCTGAATCGTCGGCAGGTCGAGCACGACGCTCGTAATCACGAATCCATTGACCAGAAAGACGAGCGTCTGGCTCAGGGCGCCAATCAGCGGATGGAGCGCATTGCGGAAGGCGTGCTTCCAGATAATGGTGCGCTCCGGCACGCCCTTGGCGCGCAGGGCAGTGACGTAATTTTTGCCAAGCTCGTTGAGCAGGTTGCCGCGCATCACGCGCATGACCCACGCCATACCGGTGATGACCACCGCCGAGACCGGCAGCCACAGGTGTTTCAGGAAGTCGATGATGAGGTCGAGCGACAGCGGGCGACCGATGTACTGCGGGGACTGGAGTCCCGTTAAGACCTCGCCGTTCAGCCGCCACGCGAACACCAGAAAGGCGAGCGCGATCAGAAAGTCTGGCAGACCAAGTCCCAGAAAGGAAACAGTCGTCAGGAAATTGTCTGATCTGGAATATTGATGGGTCGCGGAGTACACGCCAAGAGCGATGCCGATGCCCCAGGAGAGGACGAACGCGGCGAGCGAGACCGCCACCGTCGCGCCGAGTTTGCTCGTGATGATCTCTCGAACGGACGTGCCCGTGGCTAAGGAGATGCCGAAATCGCCGCGAAATAAGTTTGCCGCCCAGTCGGCAAACCGGAACAGGAATGGCTTGTCCAAACCAAATTGCTCGCGCATCGCCGCTTCCTGAGCCACCGCGTTCCGGTCGCCGCCCAACGACTGCGAGCGTATATAGTCGGTCACGTAGTCGCCGGGAGGCAGCTCCATGATCGTCAGATTCCGGAAATGGATCTCGGCACCTTCCGCCTCCAGACAAAGGTAACCTTTCTTTTGGGTTGCCCCCTGCACACCATTCACAAATTTACCATTCACCGAGAGCTTAATAACGCCATCAACACAGACGACATCATAAGTGTTCCACTCGCCGCGACCTTTGCAACGGTTCTCAACCGATTTGCTGCGTGTACCCCGCGGGTTGTCCGGCACGGTCTTCACGCCCCCCCCCCCCCAGACCTCGCCGTGCACGTATTCGATCGGCGGGACGACGCCGTTGCGGGTGTTCAGCTTGGGCCAGTCGAGCTCGAGCATCTGGATCTCGACGCCGTCGGGCGGCACGGGCTGCGACAGCTCGCGATTGGCGCCGAGCTCACGCATGTCCTCGACCGGGATCACCACTTCGAGGTCGAGCTCCTTCCGATGACCGGCGTCGACGAGCGTGATCTCGCGACCCGCCCCGGCGACCCACCGTCCGATCTCCTCGAGCGGCCGCTGTGTCGCGGACAGCCCGATCCGCTGGAACGGCTTGGCGACGACACGCTCGAGCCGCTCGAGCGAGAGCGTCAGGTGCGCGCCGCGCTTCGTGCCCGCGACGGCGTGGACCTCGTCGAGGATCACCGTCTCGACGCTCTCGAGCATCGTCCGCCCCTGGGAGGTGAGGAGGAGGTACAGCGACTCGGGTGTGGTGATGAGTATGTCGGGCGGTGTGCGGAGCATCTGCGCACGCTCGCGCTGGGGGGTGTCGCCCGTGCGGACGCCGACCCGGAGCTGCGACCCGAGCCCCGCGAGCGGGCCGCGCAGGTTCCGCTCGATGTCGTAGTTGAGCGCCTTCAAGGGCGAGACGTACAGGAGCCGCAGTCCCTCGCCCGGGCTCGCAGTGAGCCGGTCGATGCCGAGCAGGAAGGCGGCGAGCGTCTTTCCCGACCCGGTCGGCGCCTGGACGAGCACGTGCTCACCGCTCGCGATGGCGGGCCAGCCGAGCTCCTGCGCGGCGGTCGGCTCGCCGAACGCGCGCTCGAACCAGCTCCTCGTCGTCGGCGAGAGGGCGTCGAGCGCGGTCACTCGCCCAGGCTAGCGCCCGGCCGTCACCTCACAGCGGAGCGCGTACTGGTCGGTCGCGGCGATGGCGGGCAGAGCGGCGAGGACGAGCAGCAACCCGCCGAAGCCGAAGCCCACGACGTGGACGACAGCGGAGGCCCCCACGAGCCCGGCGATCGCGAGGACGCGCGCGAGCCATGGGCTCGAAGCCGGCGGCCGAAGCGCGATGACACCCGCGCAGGCAATCGCGAGCACCGCCGCGGGCGGAGTCGCCACTCCGGATCCGAGACCGAGCACGGCAAGCAGCACCAGGGCCGCCGCGATCCCGCGCCCCACCGCTTTCCTGCCCTCCCAGCCGGACAGACGCGCCGCCGCGCAGAAGCCTGCGACGACGATCCCGAGCGCCGCGGCGATGAGGACGGTGGCGCCGCTGCCGATCCGGGACTGCTCCGGGGTGCAGTCGAAGAGGCAGTCGATCTCCCGCACGATCGCAACGGCAACGAGCGCGCTCGCGACGATCAGGGCGCTCTCGGCCGCTGCGACACCGAGCCAACGATTGCGCCTGGAGACCACGCGACTAGTATCGGCCCCGTGCCCGAGGCGCTCTACTTCACGGACTCCGACGAGGCGAACCGGCTCATCGCGAAGGATCCGCTCGCGCTTCTCATCGGCTTCGCCCTCGACCAGCAGGTGCCAGTGCCGACCGCGTTCTCGGGCCCGCTCAAGCTGAAGGAGCGCATCGGCTCTCTCGACGCGAAGCGCATCGCCGCGATGGATCCCGGAGACCTCGAGGCGGCGTTCCGCGAGAAGCCCGCGATCCACCGCTTCCCCGGCTCGATGGCGAAGCGCGTCCAGGAGCTGTGCGAGGTCGTCGCCGAGCAGTACGGAGGCAGGGCGGAGCGCGTGTGGACGGAGGCGACGGACGCGGGGGACCTGCGCCGGCGCATCGGCTCGCTTCCGGGCTTCGGCGACATGAAGATCACCGGTCTCGGCTCGGTGCTCGCGCTTCAGCTCGGTATCGAAGCTGCCCAGGAGCTCGTCCCGGAGCACCCGTGCCTGGGCACGATCGACTCGCACGAGGCGCTCGTCGAGTACCAGGCCGCGAAGCGCGCCCACAAGGCCGCACTCGAGGCTGCCGCCGCCGCCAGCTAGCCGCCGCCCGGCCATCCGAGCAGCACCGGTCGCTAGCGTCCGCAGACGATGCAGATCCCCGCCGAGGCCGCGCGTCGCTTCCTCGTCGCCCGTCACGCCCTCGCCCCTGCGCGCTCCCTCGAGGGAGCGCTCGACGGCGTGCGCGAGGTCTTTCGCCGCTGGGGCTCGGTCCAGTTCGACCCGATCGCAATCGCGGGCCGAAGCCACGACCTCGTCCTGCACGCGCGCGTCGACGA
>CALMDI010000864.1 GCA_937864975.1 uncultured Chloroflexota bacterium
GAGTTTGTCAGCACCGAGGACGGAACGGGCATTGTTCACATGGCGCCCGCCTACGGCGTGGACGACATGGCGGCGGGGCAGCAGTACGGGCTGCCCATTTTGCAGACCGTCGCGCCGGATGGCACGTTCGTCAACGACGTGACCGAGTGGCGGAATATGTGGGTCAAGGACGCCGACCCGGAGATCATACGCGACCTGCGCCAGCGCGGGCTGCTCTACAAGTCCGGGCGCTACGAGCACAGCTATCCTTTCTGCTGGCGCTGCGGCACGGCGCTGCTCTACTACGCGCGCGATACGTGGTTCATCCGCACGACCGACTACCGCGACAAAATGATCGCGCTCAACCAGACGATCAACTGGGTGCCGAATCACGTCAAGAACGGGCGCTTCGGCAACTGGCTGGACGACCTTAAAGACTGGGCGTTAGGACGCGAGCGCTACTGGGGGACGCCGCTGCCCGTATGGGTGGACGATACGACCGGCGACATGCTGTGCGTGGGCGGCGTGGCGGAGCTAAGCCAGCTTGCCGGGCGTGACCTCTCGGAGCTTGATTTGCACCGTCCTTACGTGGACGACATCACCTTTCCCAATCCCAACGGGACAGGCGGCACGATGCGCCGCGTGGTCGAGCTGATTGACGTGTGGTTCGACAGCGGCTCGATGCCTGTCGCCCAGTGGGGCTTCCCGCATCGCAACGTCGAGATGTTCGAGCAGCAGTTCCCGGCGGATTACATCTGCGAAGCGGTCGATCAGACGCGCGGCTGGTTTTACAGCCTGCACGCTATCAGCAGCATGGTGTTTGAAAGCGTTGCCTTTAGGAATGTCATCTGCCTCGGCTTGATCCTCGACGGCGAAGGCAACAAGATGTCCAAGAGCAAGGGCAACGTGGTTGACCCGTGGGAAGTGCTCGACGCGCACGGCGCGGACGCCTTCCGCTGGTACCTGTATACCGCCAGTCCGCCCGGCGAGTCGCGCCGCTTCTCGAAGGATCTGGTGGGCGAAGTCGTCAGCAAATTCTGGCTGACGTTGTGGAATACCTACAGCTTCTTCGTCACCTATGCCAACCTGGACGGCTGGACGCCGGGCAGCGCGCAGCCGCCTGTCGAAGAGCGCGATGACCTGGATCGGTGGATTCTGGCAGAACTGCACAATCTCGTTCGTCAGGTCACCGACGCTTACGAAACCTATGACGTGCCCGGCGCGACGCGCCCGGTGCAGGTGTTTGTCGAGGCGCTCAGCAACTGGTACGTTCGCCTCAGCCGCCGCCGCTTCTGGAAAAGCGAGAGCGACACAGACAAGCAAGCCGCCTACGCGACGCTCTACGAATGTCTTGTCACTGTCTCGAAGCTGGTGGCTCCGGCGATGCCGTTCCTGAGCGACGCGCTGTATCGTAATCTGGTCGCGGACATCGATCCCGACGCCGCGCCGAGCGTGCATCTGGCGGAGTGGCCCGTCTATCACGCGGCGCTGATCGAACGCGAGCGCATCGACGAGATGCGGCTGGTGCAGCGGCTTGTCAGCCTCGGTCGCGCGGCGCGGGAAACGGTCAGGATGGGCGTGCGCCAGCCGCTCGCGGAAGCGCGCTTCGTCGTCCGCGAGCCGAGAGAAGTCGCTATCCTCGAAAAGATGGCGACCCTGATCGAGAATGAGTTGAATGTCAAGCGCGTCGAAGTGCTGGCGGAACCAGAGTACAAGCTCAACCCGCTGCCGCAGGTTCTGGGTAGAAAGTTCGGCAAAAATTTCCCGCGCGTGCAGAAGGCGCTGCGCGAGGGCGACCAAGCCGACGTGCAGCGCTGGGCGAAGGCGCTCAAGGCGGGCGAAAACGTGACTGTCGATCTCGACGGCGAGACCTTTGAGGTCACGCCTGATGAAGTCGAAGTCCAGATGCGCGCCGGGGAAGGCTCCGCTTTTGCCGAAGAAGCGGGTTACATGGCGGTGCTGGATACCGTCCTCACCGATGATCTGGTTCGGGAAGGCTTGGCGCGCGAAGTCGTGCGCCGCGTGCAGAGTATGCGCCGCGACGCCGATTTCAATATCAGCGACACGATCACGACGCGCTACGTCGCCAGTGACCGGCTGGCGCAAGCCATCGAGCAGTTCGCGGACTACATCCGCAGCGAAACACTGACCGACACGCTCGAATCGGGCGAAGCGGAAGAGGGCTTTCACACTGAGACGTTTTCGCTGGACGGCGAAACCCTCTCACTCGGTGTCAAGCGCGTCGAGCCGGAAACGGCGTAGTCGTTAAAGGCGCGAAGCCGAGCGATAACGAAGGCGTAGGGGTGCACGGCTGTGCGCCCCTTTGCATTCATTGGTGAATATTGCCAACTCGAGCCGCGTCACCCTGCTAATACTCTCGCTGATTTTGGTTACTCTTGATGTCAAACGCTCTCCATTTAGTGTCTTCTACCAAAAAGCAACCTTGCTTGTTGGTTAAAACCATTATAATAACGATAGGATGCCCCGCTTAGAATGAAAGTGATCGTATGCGGGATCGTTCGCCCATGACTGAAAACAACAGCACGTCGCTTCAGGCGCTTCTTCAATTCGCACTTCCTCTCGGAACAACCCTTGTGTCCGGCTCGCCGGAAACTCAAATTAGCTGGGCGGTCACGGTGCGCGCGCAGCCGCCCGCCTTCCCCGATATTTACGGCGGCGAGCTGGCGCTGGTGTCGATGGACGTCCTTCGCGGCTACGACAGTCGAATTACGCTCGCGGAAGTCATTCGAGGGCTGGCGGACGCGGGCGTTCGTGCCGTCGCGGCGATTGACGACATTTCGAGCGCGGCAACCGACGTAGCTACTGAAACCAACGTCGCGCTGCTGGCGCTGCCCGAAGAGTCGAGCCTGCCACGCATCGAGCGCGCGGTGACGACCTTGATTGTCAATCAGAAGGCGCAGCTAGCACAGCGGGCAATGGAAATTCAGCGCCAGTTGACGCGCCTCGCCGCCGAAAACCGCGACTTCAACAGTCTGTTGCAGATCATCGCGCGCGCCACCGCCAAGCCGGTCGTCGTCCACGACGACGCCGGGGTGCTCATGGCGCAGGTTTATCCGAACGTGGCGCGCCGCGTGACGAGCGCCAGCGGCGGGCGAACGCTGCTGCAAAGCCTGCCCTATGGCGCGTTTCAGAACTGGCTGACGCGCGACGCCCCCAACGGCGAAGGCGTAATCGTCCCCAGTCCCATTGGCTACACAACGCCCCTCAAAGCGGAAAAGCGGATCGCGGGTTACCTGTCGCTGGTGGACGGGCGCGAGCAGCTAGACGATTTCGACCGCCTCGTGCTGACCTACGGCGCGGATGTGTGCGCGATTGAGATGGCGAAAAGCCGCGCCATCGCGTTCGCGGTCGAGCAGGCGCGCGGTGACTGGATTCAGATGTGGCTCAGTGGCACGCCTGCCGACGACGATCTGATGGCGACCCGCGCGCAGCAAGCCGGGTTCGACGCCGATACCATGTACATGGTCGCGGTTTATCGCGCGATCACCGAGGCGGGCACGACTCTGCCGCTCGAATCGCTCATTCCGCTGGTGCGCGACGACATGACGCGCCGTCAGGTGACGGGCGCGGTTGGGCAGTACGTCGACGTGATCGTGACGCTGTACCCGTTAGAAAACCAGCAGCAGACGCCGCGCGTGCGCCGCATGGTCGAGGAAGTGCGCGCGCAGTTGGCGACGCGCACGCCAAGCGGCTTGGTCGCCTCCGGTCTCAGCCGCCCGACGAGCGGCTTGATGGCACTGCGCGATGCCTACCGCGAGGCGAAGGACGCCGTCAGCATCGCCAACGAGCTTGGCGACCGCGAGCAGACGACCTTTTACGGCGACCTCAAGCTGTTCCAGCTTTTGCTCGCGCTCAAAGAGCGCAACCTCGATCACCTGCGACGCTTTTATCACGAGACGCTCGGACCGCTGGTGGAGCATGACGAGCGCAAGCAGGCAGACCTGATCCGCACGCTCAACGGCTTTTTTGAAGCGAACGGCAACCTGGCGAAGGCGGCGACCGATCTGGACGTGCATCGCAACACGCTGGTCTATCGCCTGGAGCGCATTGCCGAGCTAACCGGCTTGAATCTGGATGAAGCCGATAATCGCCTGATTCTGCATCTGGCGCTCAAAGTCCAGCGTGTGCTGGCAACCCTGCCGGGGTAGTATTCCGCTATGACCCTCACGACCCTCCGCTCACGCAGCGCCACGCCGGAGGACGCCCCCGCAATCGCGCGCATCTACAATCAGGGGATCGAAGATCGCGTGGCGACGTTCGAGACGCGCCCACGCACGCCCGACGACATTCACTCCTGGTTTGACGGCGTGCATCCGGTCGTCGTGGTCGAAAACGACCAAGGGATCGTCGCTTTCGCGTCCGCCTCCACCTATCGAGCGCGCGACTGTTACGCGGGCATCGCGGAGTTTTCGGTCTACGTGGCGCGCGAAGCCCGCGGGCAGGGCGCCGGACGCGCGGCGATGGAAGCGTTAATCGCCGCCGCGGAAGACGCCGGGTTCTGGAAGCTGGTCTCGCGCGTGTTCCCCGAAAACACGGCGAGCCTGGCTCTGCTTCATCGCCTCGGATTTCGCGACGTGGGCGTCTACGAAAAGCACGCGCAGCTCGACGGCATCTGGCGCGACGTGGTCATTGTCGAGCGGCTGCTCAGCCCCAAAACACCCGTTCGAGTGTAGCCCTGCGCGTGCGAGCAAGACGTTTGCACGCAGGCAGCTTCGCTTAGGAAAGCGGCTACAAAAACTGAACTGAGCGACCAACACGCTCAAAAAGCGCCGATTCCAACCTGATTATGATGATATTCTAACCGTTTCTCTCTCAGAACCGACGCGTTATTCAAATAGTTATGCTACAATCGGTTACTGTGCGTTAAGTGTGTCGGCACGCTACAGATGTAGAAGGAGTTTTCTGCCATGGCGACCGATTTCTACGACGTGAAGACCCGCAAGAAGGTTTCGATTGATGATAAAAACATCACGAAAACCACGTTTACGACCAAGGGCGGTCAAACCCGCTATGGTATTCGTGGCAAAACTTCTGACGGTCGGATGCTCACCAAGTTCGTCAGCAAGACTGACTGGGACGGCTTGAAGGTTCCTGTCGACAAGAAGTAAGCAGTGAGAACGAAAAAACCCGCGGCACG
>CALMDI010000865.1 GCA_937864975.1 uncultured Chloroflexota bacterium
CAAAGGCTTTTTCATCAATTGAGCCCTGAACCAGATCGCGGGTCAGCATAATGCTGTCAATGGAAAGTTTCAGAATTCACTGGCTGCAATACATTCCTCAAAACACTGCTGCTGCTGCTCGAACTGCTGGAACTGCTGCTGCTGCAGCTGCCGCCTTCCGCCCCGCTGCCGGCCCCGCCTACGCCGCCGTGCGCGCGCCGTGCAAGCCATTTTCCTCCTGCACGGTCGCCGTCGCGTACACGTCCCATTGGTGGCTCATGCCGCGCAGGTGATGCAGGCACGCCGTGATGGCGGCGACGCAGGCGCGGTCGTCCATCGCCTTGCCCGCCACGCGCCCGTTCTGTAGCTCAATCATCGGCACGTCTGCCGTAATCAGATCGCCGACGCGCACGAGTTCCGCGACTTCAGCAGCAGGCAAGCCCACATCAATTATCAACTCGTCGAACGTTGGGTACTTGGTACGCTGATCCGCTGTCAGCAGGTGCGGCGGCACCGTCGCCACGATCCCCGGCAGCATCCGGCGTCCGTGGACCATCACGGGCTGCGCGGGCATGACGCGGTTGTCGACGCCGCTGATGCGATGGATGTAGACAAACCCGTCCACCACGTCGCGCACCATCATGCCAATCTCTTCCATGTGCGCGGCGAGCATGATGCGGCGCGGCGGCTCGACGGGCTGTGTGGCGCGTTTGATCGCGACGAGGCTGCCGAGCTTGTGCTCCTCGACCGAATCCACGATACCGCTCCACGAGTCACGCACGACGGCTCGCACAGGACCTTCATACCCGGACGGCGCGTGCGCCTCGACCAGCGACTTCAGATGCGCTTTGAGATCGAACAAGCGAATTCCCCTTATGTCACCGCATGATAGTGTAACCAGACGTAAATCGAGGCGGTAATGCTACCGCCTCGAAAGGTGTATTGCTATTCGCCCCCACCGTCATCCGGCGGCGGCTCGTCCACGGGCGGCGCTTCGCCCGGTGGCGTATCCGACGGCGGCGGCAGCGGCGATGGTTCTTCGATGGTCGGGGGCGGCGGATCCGTTGGCGGCTCCTGTGTCGGCAGCGGCGTCAGCGTTGGAGGCGGCGGATCGGTCGGCGGGGGTGGAACGGTCGGCTGCGGGGGCGGCACGTCGGTCGGATACGGCGTTAGCGTCGGCGCGAGCGTGCTGGTCGGAATAAAGATGTTCGTTGGGAGAATAAAAGGCGTCGGCGACAGGAAGCGCGTCGCGACCGGGAAGAACTGACCCGGCGTCGGCACCAGCGGGCTGAGCGCGGTCACGGTTCCAAAGGCGAACGGTGTATTTGTCGGGCGAACCGTCGGCGTTTGCGTCCGCCTAATAGGTGTGAAAGTGGGTGTGTTCGTACCGGAAGCGCCCGCTTTCTGAGTCGCGGTGCCGAGCAGCAGAATTCCCGCGCAGTAGAACGGCAGCGTCGCGAGAATAATCACAAACAGCACGATTCGCAGGTTGCGCTGGCGCTGTTCAATGGCGAAAAGTTGATCCATGCCCCGCAATCCCCGTGCAGAGTGTCGCTACGGCTGCATTTTACCACAAGGCACGAACCGCGCCTGTGCGTGAACCCGCCTATTGACCGACGAATAACTCGCGCAGTGGCAGTTGAAAGCCCGGCAGCACAGCGCCGCCGTCAAGCGTGGCATCGACGTCGAGCAGGCGTGCGCCTGCCGCGGTATGGACTGCCACCGTCTTTGAAGCCGGGTCGAAAACCCAAACCATTCGTGTATCAAAGCGAAGATAAACGGCGACCTTCTGGGCAACCTCGTTGTAGGTATCATTTGGGGAAACCACTTCGACTGCCAGATCCGGTGCCATTGGCACGTACTTTTTGGAGGGTTGCTCTGTCATACGCTCGCGGGAGATGAAGCCAACATCAGGAGCCAGAACCGTATCTTTCCCTTCGGGATTCTGGTACAGGACGTAGCCAGTCTCGGCGGCAGTGACGCGCCCCAGCTTGTGCTCACGAACAAAGCGAAGCACATAAAAAGCAATTTCGCCTGCGGCGACGCCATGTTCTTCGCTTGCTCGTGGCGTTTCGTAGAGAACTCCCTCGATGAGATAACGGCGCTGCTCATCGCCCTGATGCGACAATTCCCAGAGATCGTCCACCGTGGTTAACTTTTCCCGTACTCGGACTGCCATAGCCGCCTCCTACAACGCTCGAACCTGATAGAGCGTGCCGTCCTCGAAACCGCGCTTGCGATAATAGCCCCGCGTTCCAACCGCCGAGATGACACCCAATCGCGCGTAACCGCGTTCGGAGGCAATCCGCGCTGCCCGTTCGATCAACTGCGTGCCAAGCCCCGCGTGCTGCGCCTTGCCCTGCGACGTCTCGCCAATTTCGACCGACTGTCCATAGACATGCACCTCGCGGATGATCGCCGCGCCCTCGAGTTCCGGCGTCAGCGGCGGCTCCGAAGGCAGCGACAGGCGCAGGAACCCGGCAATCTGGTCATGCTCTGTCACGTATTGCAGGAAGATGTCTTCGCCGCTGCTCGTGGCATAGGCGGTCTCGTCCAGCCGCAGGCAATCCGGCTCTACGTCGCGGTGGCGAATCTCGCGCGCGCGAATATCGCGGCTGCGCTGCCCGCGGCGCGCCAGCGCGTCCTCAACCACCTGCCGGAAATTCGTCATCCGATTGCCGACGACGATGTCGGTTCCGGGAATATCGCGCACAACCCGCGTCAGGCGGCAATATTCAGGGGTACGCAGGAAACATTCCGTGAGTACGGAGAGCAGCTCGTCGTGCGTATAGGGGCGCCACGAGCCGTCTTCGTAACGCGCCATCAATTCCGCGCTCTCGATCAACGAGCAGGGATAAATTTTCAGCTCGTCCGGGCGAAAATCGGGGTCAGCGAACAGACGCGCATAGTCGGCAATGTCTTCCTCAGGCGACGAGCCATACAGGTTCGGCATCCAGTGGGCGTGAATTTTGAAGCCCGCCTGCCGCAGGAGCTTCACGGCGCGGCGTGCTGCCGCGACGGTATGCCCGCGCCGGTTCAGGCGTAAGACGCGATCATTCAGGCTCTGAAAGCCGATCTGAACTTTCGTGCAGCCCAACCGCCGCACGCGCAGGACTTCCTCGACGCTGATATGGTCGGGACGCGTTTCGATCACTAAGCCGACACAGCGACATGCTGCCGTCTCGTTTTCGCGATGCGCCGCCTCTAATTCATCCCAGGTTGCATACTCATCGATTTCCGTTCGCGGTCGCTCGCCCTGCGCGATTGCCACCGCGACCTGACGCGAGCGGTGCATCTCGTCGTGGTAAACTGCCTGCACCGCCTGATTGTAGGTTTGCGCCAGCGCCGCTCCGTGCAGGACGACGTTCGACGTATTGTGATCCGGGTGAAGCTGTGACGTACCACGCAGCGCCGCCTCGACCTCAGCGCGATGATCGATACCCGACCCGAAATCGTGCAGCGCATCGAACACCCGCTTCACGAACCAGATTTGATAACTTTCGGGATAGAACGACCACGTTCCGCCGAGGATAATGATCTCGATTTTGTCGGTTGGATGCCCGTTGTTGTAATAGGCTTGCAGGCGCGAATAGGTCTGCAAATAGGGGTCGAAGCTGTTCTGCTCCGCCCGCTGCGCGCCCGGCTCGTCCGACAGATAGCTTTTGGGCATCCGCACATCGTTCGGGCAGAAGATGCACTCGCCGGGGCATGGAAACGGTTTGGTCAGCACGGTCACCGGTGTAACGCCGGAACTGGTACGCACGGGCTTCAGGCGAAGCCGCTCCAGCAGGGCGGAATCATACGGCGGCAGCCCCGCCTGCCCCGCGAACGTCCGGTAGCCGAGGATGAGTTCGTCGCGGCTGTAGAGATGACCGCAGGCGCGCGCGTGCCGCCGCAGCAGCTTATCGAGTTTTGGCACGTTGAGGTCAGGCTGCGCGAGGATTTGCTGGAGAACATCAACCAGCGAGTCACGGTGCGCGTCGAGATTAAGGGTCGTTTTACGTGTCATGATTGAAGAGCAAAAGAGTTAACGCAAGGACGCAAGGAAAAAAGCCCTTTGCGTCTCTGCGTTCTTTGCGCCTTTGCGTTAACTCTTTTGTCTTTTTCATTTGCGTTATGCTCTAGCGATCATTGTCATTGTAAAGCCTAACGATGGACGATTCCACCGCGAACCGCCTGAATGCGATTAACCGAGAGTTCTATGCCGCCGTCGCGGACGAGTTCGACACGACGCGCGGCAAAGCGTGGCAGGGCTGGCACGCCTTGTTACCGGCGCTGCGCGAGCGCGCCGAGAAAAAAGCTCCCTATTCGGTGCTCGACATCGGCTGCGGCAACGGACGATTCGGCGTCTTTCTGGCGAAGCAATTGCGCGCCGATCTTGTCTATCACGGGATCGACAACAACGCCGCCTTGCTCGAACGCGCACGCGACGCGCTCGCCCCATTTCCCCGTCTCAACGCCACACTGAACCAGCAGGATATCATTGAGGACGGACTCCCCACCGGGCGATACGATCTCGTCGTTTTATTCGGCGTGATGCACCACGTGCCGGGCGCGGCGCGGCGTCTGGCGTTGATGCGGTCGCTGGCAGAACGGGTCGCGCCGGGCGGGCTGCTGGTGTTTGCGTGCTGGCGCTTCTACGAATACGAGCGCTTTCGCAGTCGCATTGTGCCTTTCCCGGCGGATGTTCAGACCGAACCGGGCGACTATCTGCTGGACTGGCGTCGTGGCGCGAACGCCCTGCGCTACTGCCATTACGTGGACGAAACCGAACATGCCGCGCTGATCGCCGCGACCGGATTAACACCGCTGGACACCTATCGCGCGGATGGGCGCCAAGGGGACGCGAACCTGTACGCGGTGCTCGAACATCCCTGAGTGCATCAACTGATTTCCGATTTCGTGGCGATTCGCGCGTCCCAGCGATTAAAATTCGCACCATGCGTAAGTTAAGCAGCCTCGCCCTTCCCTGGGCAACCGATTGGACAGCCGTTTTCGGCAGCGACAAGCCGCTCATCCTCGAAATCGGTTTCGGGCGCGGCGCGTTTCTGCTGCATCTGGCGCGAACCTTTCCCGACCATAACGTGATCGGGCTGGAGATTTCGAACCGCTGTCTGCTCGCCGCGGAGCGAGCCATCGAGCGGCATCGGCTACCG
>CALMDI010000866.1 GCA_937864975.1 uncultured Chloroflexota bacterium
CAGCGCCAGCTTCTGGCGCTGGCGCGCGCGCTCATTCACAGCCCGAACAGCATCCTCGTGCTGGACGAGGCGACTAGCAACATCGACACGGAAACGGAAATTCTGATACAGGAAGGGTTGGAGCGCGTTCTGCGGAACCGCACCAGCGTCATCATTGCCCATCGCCTGAGCACGATCCGCGACGCCGACCGCATACTGGTGATGCAGCGCGGTCAGGTGGTCGAAGACGGCACGCACCATGAGCTGCTGCGTCTGAATGGGCTGTACGCGCGCCTGTACCGGCGTCAGTTCGCGCAAATGGGCAGCGAAGGACGGCGCGCGCCTGCCGAAGCGAGGCGCGAGCACGCGACCGGGGATTAGCGCGCCGCCCGGAGTTCAAAACTCCGGGCTACAAGAAAAGCTGGAAGTCCCTGAAGGGACTGTGATTGCGGGATGCCTTGCTGTGGATGCAAACCCCACCCACTGCCTCCCTCCCCGAAATCGGGGAGGGAGAACCTGACCCGTCCCGCGCTGTAGTTTCGCCTCCCTGAAGTCGGTGCTGAGGGGGTCTGTGCCTACGGTACAGACTGAAGTTCCCGCCAAAGGCGGGAACCCCGCGCAGGGGTGTCGAGCAAAGCTCGACGGGGTGGGGTTTCCGTGACAGGTAATTACCATTCCTGAAGGGACTCAAGAAAATTTCCAACGGTGCCGGGCAATTCCATCGCCATAGGTGAAAAAGTCGACACCCTCTGTGGTGCTCATCAAACCATGTCCACAACTGAACCATTCGGATTCCTCAATATCGACAAGCCGCTCGGCATGACGAGCCATGACGTTGTGGCGCGGATTCGGCGTGTTTTCCACACAAAGCGTGTCGGACATGCCGGGACGCTCGATCCGCTGGCGACGGGCGTGCTGGTCGTTTGCCTCGGCGCGGCGACACGCCTCAGCGAATACGTCATGGACTCGACCAAGCGCTACACGGCGCGCGTCCGGCTTGGCGCGACGACCGAAACCTACGACGCCGAAGGGATGATTGTCGAACAAGGCGATGCCAGCGCCGTTTCGCGCGCGGACGTGGAGCAGGCGCTGGCGTCATTTACGGGCGAGATCGACCAGCTTCCGCCCATGTTCAGCGCGGTGAAACAGGGCGGGCGCAAGCTGTATCAGTTGGCGCGGGCAGGCGAAACTGTCGAGCGAGCGCCGCGCCGCGTGACGATTTACTCGTTAGCTGTCACGGACTGGTCGCCGCCCGAATTTACGCTGCTGGTGGCGTGCAGCGCTGGAACCTACATCCGGAGTCTGGCGCACGATCTGGGGCAGACGCTTGGCGTCGGCGCGTATCTTGCCGGGTTGGTGCGAACCGCCAGCGGCGGGTTCGCGCTGGACGACGCCGTTCCGCTGGATCGCCTGCTCGAAACGGATTCGCCGGAGCAATTCCTCATCGCCCCTGCCGCTGCCCTGCGTGACCGTCCCTCGATTCTGCTGGATTCGTCTCAGGCGGACGCCATTCGCCACGGGCGCGCGATTGAAGGCGCGGACGCCGATGGTGCCGTCACCTTCGCCTATTTGCCGGACGATCGTCTCGCGGCGGTGCTGCACGCCGAGGGCGGCTCGTGGAAGCCGCAAAAGGTGTTTATCCCCTGACGACACGCTACACTGAAGCCCTTCTCACGTAACGAACTCTGACGAGTGAGCAACGTCGATGGCACGTGAGCCGTTTCAGGTCGTGATATTTCCCTTCCGCAGGACAGCGACCGCATGGGAATATGGCATTTTCAGACGACGCCTCGAAGATTACTGGCAGGGGATTGCGGGCGGCGGGGAGGCAGGAGAAAGCGCGCTGGATGCGGCGAGACGCGAAGCGTTTGAGGAAGGCAACATCCCTCCGACCAGCCCGTATCGTATGCTCACCACGACCACTTTCGTGCCTGTTTATCACTTCAAGGCGGTCGAACACTGGTCGAAGGATATTTATGTGATTCCGGTTTATTACTTTGGGGTCGATGCCACCGGTCTCGACATCACGCCATCGCACGAACATTCGCAGTATCAGTGGGTCGATTTTGAAGCGGGGCGCGTAGCGCTCAAGTGGGACAGCGACCGAACCGCGCTGTGGGAACTCGATCAGGTGCTCACCTCTGGTTCGACATCATAAGCTAAAATTGCAGCGTCAGCGACGAAGTTTGTTTGCTTAACGACTTTACCGGAATTTCGCGTACCCTGGAATGAAACATGCAGCATCTCGCCAGCTTGCAGGACGCTAAACTACAACAGCCTTCCGTCGTCACCATCGGCGTGTTCGACGGGGTTCATCGCGGGCATCAGCATCTTATTCGACGGCTGGTCGAGGAAGCGCGCGCGACCCGGCGACTGGCGGTGGCGATCACGTTCTTTCCGCATCCCGACATTGTTCTGCGCGGCTTGTCCGGGCGGTATTACCTGACAACGCCGGAGCAGAAAGCGCAACTCCTCGGCGAGCTTGGGGTGGATGCGGTTATCACGCTGCCGTTTGACGACACCTTCCGACACACACGCGCCGAGGCGTTCGTTCAGATGATGCGCGAGCACTTAAATCTTTCGACGCTGTGGGTCGGCTCGGACTTTGCGATGGGCTACCAGCGCGAAGGCAACGTGCCGTTTTTGCGCGAGCAGGGCGCGGCGAAAGGCTTCGACGTTCACGTGATCGACCTGATTGTATCCGACAGCGAGGCGATCAGCTCGACTTCGATTCGGGACGCCCTTCAGAACGGGCAGGTCGAGCAGGCGCGGGACTGGCTTGGACGCGCTTACTCGGTGACCGGCACGGTGATTCGCGGCGAGCAGCGCGGGCGAACGATTGGCTTTCCGACTGCGAACATCGACGTGTGGGATGAGCTGGTGATTCCCGGCAACGGCGTTTACGCGGGCTGGGCAACCGTGGGCGACGAGCGGTTCATGGCGATGACCAACGTCGGCACGCGCCCCACGTTCGCCGGACAGGGCGTGACGGTCGAAGCGTATTTGCTCGATTTTGACCGCGATATTTACGGACAGGAACTGACCGTCACCTTCGAGGCACACCTTCGTCCCGAACTGCGCTTCGACGGCATTCAGGCGCTGATCGCGCAAATCCACGCCGACGTGGATGCGGGACGCGCGTATCTGAGTCAGCAGGGTTAAGGCAATAAGGAGTCAACGCAAAGCAGGGCTTTTTTAAAATCTCCCGATCCTCCTTCAACAGTGCCACCTCGCGCCGCAAGCGCCGCAACTCGGCGTCGACCTCGGTCTGGTGA
>CALMDI010000867.1 GCA_937864975.1 uncultured Chloroflexota bacterium
GGTGCTGAGCGCTCGGTAGCGAAACGGGCGACCGAGCCGGTCGCCCCTACCACGCCATAGCCTTTTTCACCACGCCCTTGTCTGAATGCGGTCGCGGGGCAGGCGAGAATGCGTGTACAATGAGAGGATAACCGGCAGCGTCGCCACAAGTTCGGCTGGAGGCTCACCGATGCCCCGCGACCTGATTATCGCGATCTTCCCGTCGCGCGCCATTCTGACCAAAGCGCTGGACCATCTGATGCAGGTGAAGGATTTCGATATTCTCCACGCGGCAATCGTCGCCCGCGCGAAGGATGGCGAGATCGTCGTCCTGGGCGACGATATCAGCGCGGACGAAGGCGGCATCGCGGGGGGCACGCTCGGCGCGGCAATGGCAGCGCTGGGCATCGCACAACTCGGCGCGCTGGCGCTGCCCGGAGTCGGACCGATTATCGCGCTGGGGGCGGGCGCGCTGGTCGGCGGCTTGATCGGCGGTGTCACCGGGCGTTTTGCCGCCAACCTGGTCGAATCGGGCTTTAAGGTCGAGCAGGTGGATGGGCTGGCACAGAAGCTTCAGGCGGGGCATCCCGCGCTGGTGTTCGAGGTTGCCGACGCGCGCTCGGCGCTGCCGCGCGTGAAGGACGAGCTTCAGGCTTACAATGCCGAATTAATCGAACGACTTCCCGCACTCCGGGGTTCCTGATCTCTCCAAAATCCAGTACGATTCCGGCATCAGATTCGTTGATCCGAAGGCGCACGATGCAGCCTGCTTCGACAACCGCCGGACGTCGCGCGCTTCCCCGCTGGTGGTGGCTCAGCCTGCTCGTGATCCTGCTGGTCGCCGCCGCCCTGCGCTATACCGGCTACAACTTCAGCCTGCCCTACGTCGATCACCCCGACGAGCCGAACCACAACATTGCCGGGCGCATGTGGATTGACTTCGGCACGGCAAAACCCATCGGACTGCAAGGCTATCCGCCGGGCATCATCACGATCAACTACGTGCTGCTGCGCCTGTTCCACGACCCCGCGACGCCGCCTTCGACGATCTTGTGGATGGTGCGGCTGATCTCGATCACCGTGAGTCTTGCAACGCTGGTGGTGATCGCGCTGACAGCGGCGAGGGTTAGCACGCCGCCCGGTGGACTCGTCGCGGGAGCTTTGTGGGGTGTCTCGCCGCTGGTGGTCGAGTTCAGCCGCTTCGCGACGCCGGACAGCTACGTGACCTGCTTCATGCTGCTGAGCAGCCTGCTCGCGCTGGAAGGCACGCGGCGCGACCGCGACTCATGGACGACGTGGAGCATCGTCGCTCTGATGATCGCCATCGTGTTCAAGTATCAGGCGGTCATCATTCTGCCGCTGGTGCTGCTCCTTCCCCTCTGGCGCTTGCGCCGGGCAAATGCCGTCGCGCGACGGCGTATCCTTCGGAACGCTGCCGTGAATGTGGCGCTGCTGGGGGTGTTTGCGTTCTGGCTGCTGCTGATTTACCCGACGACCGAAGCCAGCCTGGCGCCGAACTGGGCGGCGTCGTCGGACCGCATGGGGCTGCCTTCGCCGGACACGCTCTACCAGAATCTGCGCGTTGCCGCCGACCCTCTCGGCTGGTGGAACCTGCTGCTCGCGCTTCCCAGCATTGTCTTCCTGCTGGCGTCGCCACGACCGAACGTGTGGCGTCTGGAGATTGTCTGGCTGGTCTTGAGCGCGCTGGCTTACTGGGCTGCGGTGAGCGTCTACGGTGTGTCCGAATTTCGACAGTGGCTGCCCCTGACAGGCTTCCTCACGCTCCTGATCGGCGTTGGGCTGGCAGGCTGGGCGAGCATTATTCAAGTGGCGCTGCAGCGATTCGCGCCCGCCACGCGATGGCAGAGTGTGGCGAGCGTGGTGGTCGTGATCGCCGTACTCGTCCCAACCCTGATCCCGTCGCTGAGCGCCTCGATTGCCGGGGCGTACGAACACACGCTCCCGGACACACGCAACGATCTCGCGCGCTGGATCGATACCACGCTCGCGCCTGCCCCCTACATTGCCGAGATCGACAATCACAAGACGCTCAACGGCGCGTGGGGCGGCTACGCCGGAACCAACACCTTCCGACGCATCGAAGGCGCGCACGTCAACGACCGCCCGCTGGAAACGTGGCGCGAAATGGGCGCGGTCTATGCCATCGAAGCGCAGGACGATTACGAGGAATGGGATGAGACACCGGAAGGGCGCGCCCTGCTTGAGGAGACGCTCCTTCTAAAAACCTTCACGCGCTCAGAGGCGCACCGCGGACCGAGCATGGTCGTCCTGCGCCTGTCACCCATTCAGCACACGGCGAGCGGACAGCTTGGCTCGATTCGCCTGATCGGTTACGACATCGACCGGACAGCCGTACAGCCGGGAGAAAGCATCACCTTCACGCTCTACTGGCAGGCGGACGACGCGCCGGACGGGGACTACGCGGTGTATAACCACCTGTCGCCGCTCGGCTCGCGCGACCTGATCGCGCAGGTCGATGGATCGCCGCTCCCCGACGAGCGCCGCCCGACGACAAGCTGGACGGACGACGACGAAACCTTTATCAGTCGTCCATTCACATTGATCGTCCCCGAAAACGCGCAGCCGGGCGACTACCGGATGATAACCGGGTTCTATCGCCGCGACACGGGCGAGCGCCTGCCGACGCCCGATGGCGAGGATTTCGTGCTGGTCACCACGATCACGGTGGAATAGACAACCCAGCCGGTCGCCCCAACATCCCAATTGTTTCGTTGACCCATCAACCCTTTGCGCCCTTGCGTCTGTGCGTTAAATCGTTATTTGTGGCTGATCGAGACTGACTGCCCTCATGCTATAATTCAGATCACACTATCGCGAGCGCGCCGGACTCCTCCCGGTGAAAGTGAACCATCTCATGATGACTCCGACGATTGAGCGCAACCCCGGCACGCCGCTGCATCTGGATTGGGTCGAAGACATTCGCGTGAACCTGAGCGCCGTCGAGCGTCGAGCCGCGACGATAGGCACGCGCCGCTCGGTTAAGAAGGACTGGCAGGCGGCGTGGCTCCTGCGCGCGATTACCTGCATCGACCTGACGACGCTTTCGGGCGATGACACGCCCGGCAACGTCCGCCGCCTGTGCGCCAAAGCCCGCCAGCCTGTGCGAAATGATATTCTCGAAGCGCTCGGCATGGGCGATAAAAACATTACAGTCGCCGCCGTGTGTGTCTATCATCAGCGCGTGCGCGACGCGGGCGAGGCGCTGCGCGGTTCCGGTATAGCGGTCGCGGCGGTATCGACCGGCTTCCC
>CALMDI010000868.1 GCA_937864975.1 uncultured Chloroflexota bacterium
TATGGCTGGTGATTACGGGGCGTCTGGGAGGTTTTACTGGAACACGACCCGTTGGTTTGCGTATGAGCGTACTGGCAGCCTTCTACCTCGGTTACCCACTATGGGCAATTTCGATAGGACGATTACTTTTGTCGATTAAGTTGCCCCTTGCCAAGCTACGCCCAGATATGGAAGAACAAACGGCATGAGAACCTGGTTTACGACCCGGAATGGAGCGATGACGCTCATCGGCATCGTCGCCATAGGCGTTAGTCTGGTACTTGTGGGTGTGATTTTTACCCAGGGCTTAACCGCACGTACTGCCACGGCCAGCCTGCTCATCCTGTGTTTCGTGCTGTTTGCGGTTGGGGGTGTTCTCTTCAGCGGAAGAGCCTTTCTAAAATGGCCGATCGAGGAGACATCGTCTCATCTGATTTGGGAGCGGGGTTTTATCATCGCTGCTGTTCTGGCGACAGTTCTGGGTTTGGCACTGTTGGAGGATTTACTGCGCGGCGCCGGTGATTCTTTCCTGGCGCGGTTGGGCATGGTCGCTTATCTGGTTGCTGCGGGGATGGTAGTCGTCGCCGAAACCATGTATGTCGGCAAGCGCGACTGGATTTATCCGCAGATTGTCTTTTATGTCCTCGTTGCTTTTCTGGCCCAGGCGGCTATCGGAATCGCCTTATTGCAAACTGGAATGGTCGCGAGTTGGGCGGGATGGACGACAGTGATTTGGAATCTGGCGTGGCTGCTCATCATGCTCATTGTTCGCCCGGCTGACATCTATTTTCCCGTACTCCATCATGTCGCACCGCTCATCATCGGCGTCGCGCTGCTGGTCGGGTGATAGGTTTGACAAAGGAAAATCGTAGATTCTGAGGGGGAATTGATATGGCAGTCATCGAGAATAGTGTTCGTATTGATCGAGTCCCCGACGAGGTATTTGATTACCTGGTCGACCTGTGCAACGAACTGGAATGGAACCCGGACGTCCAGTCGATGGAGAAGCTTACCGACGGTCCAATCGGCGTGGGGACCAAGTTTCTTGCCAAGTGGAAGCAGAGCAAACTAATCGAGGTTGAATGCACGCGGTTCGAGCGTCCCTACCGATGGGCTTACTCGAACGGTGGACCGCTCTCCGTCGTTTTTGACGTTACGATCACACCCGAGGGAACTGGATGCCTGTTGGCATCGCGCTTCGACGTTCGCCCGCATGGTCTGTTGACGTTGTTCTTTCCGGTGCTTCTTCGGGAATTGAAGCGCGCCGAGAAGCAGAACATGCAGAATATAAAAAATGTCCTCGAGAAGGCAGGTGCAGGCAACCCTGGCTCGCCACCAGGTAACGGTTCACGCTAAGATAGAGCAGACGTGTAAGAGCGCAAAGGTCCAGACTGAACGACATGTTAACCCAGCAAATAGCCCGCCGATTGTCCTGGTCAAACGCGGCGGTCTCGTTCCTCCTGGTGATGACCGGCTTGGTCATCAGTGTCCTCGCGCTGACTATCAGCGGACAGGGCGTCACCTTTAGCCACCAGTTCTTCACGCCCTTGCTTACCGCCACATATTGCGTGGTCGGCGCACTGGTTGCATCGCGTCACCCACGTAATCCAATAGGCTGGATATACTGCGCGATTGGATTTCTCAGCGCGTTGAATATGTTATCGGCGGGCTACGCTTCATACAGTGAACTGGTCATGCCGTTGCCCGGCTCGGCGCTGGCTGGATGGTTCAGTATCTGGATATGGATTCCCAATGTGCTGCTCCCCATCACGTTTACTCTGCTCCTGTTCCCGGATGGAAAACTTCTGTCCGGGCGCTGGCGTCCGGTTGCCTGGGCCGCAGGGGTAGCCATCGCAGCCTGCACATTCAGCCTGGCTTTTTACCCCGGGTCGCTCACAGAGCTGGGGATTTCCGCCTCCAATCCCTATGGCATCGTGGGTGGGGCAGAGCTACTGAACGCGCTGATGATCGGCGCTGCCCCGTTACTTCTTCTGGGCATTTCTGGCTCCATCGCCTCCATCGTCGTCCGCTTTCGGAAGGCGGCCGGGAGGGAACGCGCGCAGTTGAAGTGGCTGGTCGGAGCAGGGTTGCTGGTGATTGTCGGCAATGTTTTGGGGAGTAGCCCGTGGTTGATCTGGAAAGATAACCCGATGACCCAGGAAATAGCGATTGTTGTCACGGATATCACGATAATGAGTGTCGTCATTGCCACCGGGATCGCTATTCTGCGCTACCAACTGTGGGATATTCATATCTTCATTAACCGCACGCTGGTCTATGGGTCGCTGACCGCACTCATTGTAGTTCTCTATATCGTCATCGTCGGTTCGTTAGGCGCCTTGCTTCAAACCAGCGGCAGCCTGCTGATATCGCTCTTTGGGACTGGGATCGTCGCCGTCTCGTTTCAGCCGCTGCGGGAGCGTCTACAACGCGAAGTGAACCATTTGATGTACGGTGATCGCGACGATCCCTATGCCGTGTTAGGTCGCCTCTCGAAACGGCTGGAAGTGGTGGTTGCCGCGCAGTCTGTACTCCCGACGATTGTCGACACTGTCGCCGATGCCTTCAAGCTGCCCTACGCAGCAATTGCACTGAAGGAGGGTGAGACGTTCGCGGTCGCCGCTGAGCATGGGCATATGTCTGGGCGGCATAGCGACGGTGATAGGGAAATTCTGCCGCTGGTTTCCCAGTTAGAAACGATTGGTCAGCTGATTCTCGCGCCGCGTGCGCCCGGCGAGCAGTTTTCCCAGACCGACAGGCGGCTGTTGGAAACCATCGCGCGCCAGGCAGGGGTCGCGGCCTACAACGTGCGCCTGACGCAGGAGTTGCAGCGTTCCCGTGAGCGACTGGTGACGACGCGCGAAGAAGAGCGCCGCCGGCTTCGGCGTGACCTTCACGATGGACTGGGGCCGGTATTAGCCGCTATGTCGTTCAAGCTGGACGCGATCTACAATCTGACGGACGCTGATCCAGATGCCGTTAAGAAGATGGCGGCAGAGCTAAAAACGCAGATGCAGGAGGCGCTTGCGGACATCCGACGTATCGCCTACGGTTTGCGCCCGCCCGCGCTGGATGAGCTCGGATTGATTGGCGCACTAAAAGAACATATCGCTTCAAATAATCAGGGACAGGGGCTGCAAATCACACTGGAAGCGCCAGAAAGCCCACGGCCACTGCCAGCAGCCGTCGAAGTGGCTGCCTACCGTATCGCGCTCGAAGCCATGACGAATGTCAACCGTCATGCGGGAGCGGGTCACTGCTGTGTCAGGCTTTCGCTTCTTGAGGACTTGTATCTCGAAATCACCGATGATGGTCAAGGATTGCCCAAAGCTGTACGGGCAGGCGTGGGACTGGCATCGATGCGCGAGCGAGCCGAGGAATTGGGCGGGTCGTGTGTCGTAGAGGTGCTGCCCAACGGGGGGACAGGGGTACTCGCCCGTCTGCCCTTATCCTCAGTGAAGATTGGCAGTGACTGAGGAATCGGAATGGAACCAAACCGCGTCTTAATTGCCGATGATCATACCTTGTTTCGAGAGGGTCTGCGGGCGCTGCTAGGGTCGATACGGGATATTGAGGTGGTGGGCGAGGCTGCGAGTGGCAAGGAAGCACTGAAACTGGCGCTTGATCTTCAACCGGACGTCATTCTGATGGATATTCAGATGCCGGACCTCAACGGGATTGAGGCGAGTCGTCAAATCCTCCGCACCAGCCCCCATATTGGTATTATCATGCTAACGATGTTTCAGGATGATGACTCCGTGTTTGCGGCGATGCGCGCTGGAGCGCGCGGTTACGTGCTGAAAGGCGCTGATCAAGCGGTGCTGTTACGAGCCGTGCGCGCGGTAGCCAATGGCGAGTCCCTGTTCAGCCCGGAAATTGCACAGCGATTGATAGGATTTTTTGCCAGCTTTGACGTCGCCGTGCGACACGAACTCTTCCCTGAGCTAACGCAGCGTGAGCGAGAAATACTCGCGGTCATCGCAGACGGAAAAACTAACGCCGAAATTGCGGAAAAACTGGTTATCAGCATAAAAACGGTGCGTAACCACGTATCGAATATTTTCAGCAAGTTGCAGGTGGCTGATCGCGCTCAAGCAGCTATTCGGGCGCGACAAGGCGGATTGGGAGGGGAATCGAATCTAACACGTTCCATCAATTAAACGAGCGGGCTGAGCCGCTCGTTCAACGAAATCCAGTTGATGGATACGCGACTGTCAGCACATGTCCGCGAGATTCCACACCGCTTTGAGTGGCGGAACCAAAGAAGCCTTATATACCGAAGGCAACGACCCCCGTGATCCTCGTATCTCTACACGTTCTTCATCTACAAAATCCACCTCAATCGAGTGGACTTTGTGCTGTCTAAAGCCACCGTAACCTGGAAGCTCGCACTTTGTATGTAACTATGGGCGAACCAACTCCTGAATACCAGGTCATTCTCCATCGCTCTGGAGCGCATCGGCTGGTCCCCAGGGTGCGAAGGCGACCGTGCCGTAGGGGTTAAAAATCAGCTCATCCTTCTGCTGATCCGCGAAACGCCACATCTTGCGTACAAGCTCATGCTTTATGTCGGTGTAGGCAGGGTCGTCCGCGACGTTTTTCAGCTCGTGCGGGTCGTTGGTCAGGTCATACAACTCGTCGAAGTCGAAACCGTTATACACGTATTTGTGCGTGTCGGTGGCGACGATCCGCTGCGAATAGTAAAGCTCGACACCGTTAAACTGCGTGTAGAGGATGTTGTCCCACTCCACCGGCTCGTCGCGCAGCAAGGGCATGAAGCTGCGTCCGGTGAGTGGGTAGGGCGGTTCGACCCCGGCAAGCTCGAGGAAGGTCGGCGTGAAGTCTGCCAGGTTCACAAACCGCCGTTCCTCGCGTCCGGGGTGGACGATGCCGTTCGGATAGCGCGCGATCATCGCGATATTATAGGCTTCGCGGAAACCGGGGACGCCCTTCAGGTACAAGCCATGCGCGCCGCAGTAGTCGCCGTGATCGCTCAGCCGTAGGACGAGGGTGTTGTCCGCCTGTCCGGTGGCTTCCAGCGCCGCCAGCACCTCGCCAAACATCATGTCTTCCATCGTGCAGAACGCCCAGTAATGACGGATCGAGTCGCGCACCTCATCGTCGGACAGCTGGTTCCAGAACTGTTCGCGCATGCGGCGGTA
This sequence comes from uncultured Chloroflexota bacterium, assembly GCA_937864975.1. Lineage (GTDB taxonomy): Bacteria > Chloroflexota > Anaerolineae > Aggregatilineales > Phototrophicaceae > ZC4RG36. The sequence continues at coordinate 5,142 of CALMDI010000868.1, forward strand.
CACGTTGGGCTTGTCTTGCAAATTGTCGCCAAAATTCGGCGGCAGCGGAATATCTTCCAGCTTGTACATGTCCACGAAGCGTTTCTCGACGATGAACGGGTCGTGCGGTCCGAGCGGTCCCATGAACAGGAACCACGGCTCGCCCGACTCCGCCAGTCGCGGCAGGGCGTCGATGCCCGCCTTCATGACTGGGTAATCATAGTGGTCTTCGTAGCCGTTCTCGGTCGGGGATTCGTAGCTGTCGAAGATAACAAAGTTGCCCCAGCCAGGGCGCACCACCTCGCCCCAGCGGCGAGTCTCATCCAGCTTATCCTTGCGCCATGCGTCGAGTGTCTTGTAATGCTGCGTGCCTCGCCCCGCCGTGATTTCCACCTGCTCCCAATCGCGGTCCGAGGGGTCTTCCATCGCGGAGACGTGCCACTTGCCCGTGTAGGTCAGGTTGTAACCCGCGTCCGAGAGGATCTCGCTGAACATCTTCACACCGTCATACAAGCCGTAGTGAATTGCCGCCGGATTCATGACGTTGTTGTAAATTCCGTGGCGGCTGGGATACAGCCCGGTCATGAAGGTGGCGCGAGCAGGGCAACAGTGCGTCGTCTGGCAGAAGGCGTTATGAAAAAAGACGCCTTCCCGCGCGAATTTGGCGGCGTTGGGAGTAATGCACGGATGGTCGGGGTGGACGACTGCGCCCTGTTCCTGATCCGTCATGTAAACAAGAATATTCGGTCGCATTCCGTCTCATCCTTTGGGAGAGTTTACTTCAGCCCGGTACGTGCGATGCCCTGAATGAAATAGCGCTGAAACAGCATAAATACGATCAGAATCGGCAGCAGCGAGATCAACGCCATCGCCATAATCTGGTTCCACTCGGTATAGTAGAAGCCCTTCATGAAGTTGAGCCCCAACTGGACGGTGTAATTCTCCTGGCTCGACAGGACGACCAGGGGCCAGATGAAGCCGTTCCAGCTCCACGAGAACGACATGATGACCAGTACGGCGATGGCGGGTTTTGACAGCGGCAAGACAATGCGTCGGAAAATCGTCAGCTCGCTCGCGCCGTCCAGCCGCGCGGCTTCCAGCAGCTCGTCAGGGAAGGTAATCATGAACTGGCGAACGAAAAAAATTCCAAATGCTTCTGCCGACGCTGGAAGAATCACGCCCCATGGCGAGTTTGCCAGCCCAAGCCCGGACACGACGATGAAGCGCGGCACCAGAATCACCTGAATCGGAATCATGAGCGTCGCGACCATCATAAAAAACAGGACGTTTCGCCCACGAAACTCGAATTTTGCGAATGTGTAGCCGCCGAGCAGGTTGATCGTCACGGTGATCAAGACGCGCATGGTGGCGATAAAGACCGTATTGACGTACCACCGTTCCCACGGCAGGCGGTTCCAGCCGCCCTCAATGTTGTCCAGCGTGAGCGTGCGTGGGATGAGCGATACGTCGCGCGCAATTGAATCGCGCGGCGGCATGACCGCGGTCGCTGCCATCCAATAAATCGGGAAGATCATCACCAGCGCGCCGAGCGCCAGCGCCATCCACACCAACGCCTTGCTCACACGCTGCCGCCGCGCTGCCTGCTGACGATACTCCGCCGTCCTTGCTGCGACTGCCGTCGTCGCCATCGCCTATACTTCCCCTTGCTGGTTCAGTCGCCACTGAAGCAGGGTGAACGCCAGTATGATGACCATCAGGATTAAACCGAGCGCGTTAGCGTAACCGTAGCGTCCCAGCTCGAACGCCGACTCGTAAATGTATACCGGTAACACCGTCGTCGAATAGCCGGGACCGCCGCCGGTCATGACGTACACGAGGTCAAAGGCTTCAAATGAATAGATGACGTTCAGGATCAGCAGCAGGAAAGTGGACGGACGCAGCAGCGGAAAGATGATCATGCGGAAGCGCTGCCATGCGGTCGCGCCGTCCACGTGCGCCGCGTCGAGATAATCTTTTGGGATGCCCTGCAGCCCGGCGAGGTAGACGACCATGCAGAAGCCGAGCCGGATCCAGATGGTGGACATAATCAGCGTGAGCATGGCGGTCTGCGGCGAGCTGAGCCAGTTGACTCGTCCCAGCCCGACCTGGCGCAGCGTGGCGTTGACGATGCCGTAATTGTCGTTAAAGATCCAGGCGGCGAGCGTGCCCACCACCACCGCGGATACGACAACCGGGATGAAGTAGATCGTCCGCAGAAACGTGCGCCCCGGCACGGCGACATTCAGACCCAGCGCCGCCAGCAGCCCCAGCCCCATACTGAAGGGAATCACGCCTGCCGCGTACATCAGTGTATTCTTGAGCGCAATCCAGAACACCTCGTCGCTGGCGATCTCGACGAAGTTTTCCAAGCCGATGAACTTCGGAAGGTCGATGCCGCGCCACTCGTGGAAGCTCATCCACAGGGAGTAGACAATGGGTACAAACACGAAGATCGTGAATACGATCAGATTCGGCGTCAGGAACAGATACGGAATCAGCTTGCGCTGGTTCAAATCCCACCAGTCGCGCAGCCGCCAACCGCGCCCGCGATCAACGCCGCGCAATACCCGGTCTGCCATCAGACAATGCCTCAGCTCACTCTCGAATCCAGAAAACACCAGAGGCGCGGTAACCGTACGCCTCTGGTGATCGTCGCAAAATCACGACTGTTTATTCCGGCGCGACCGCCTCGGCGACACCTGCCGCAATATTCGCCGCCGTGTCTTCCGCGCTCTGCCCGCTGGTCCATGCCAGTTCAAGCTGGTCAACGATGATCCGCTGAATTTCTGGGAACGTGGGGAGCGCCATCACGCGCGCCATCGCGGGATTCAGCTCCGGCAGCTGCTCGGTGGCGAAGAACTCCATTTCCTCGGCGAGGGTGCTCCATTCCACGCCGGCGTCAATCACCGACTGACGGGTGGGCAGGAACAGGGTGGTCGCCGCGTAGTTCGCGAGGCTTTCGGGGCTGGTGGCAAACTTGACGAAATCGGCGGCAATTTCAGGGTTGGCGCTGTCTTTCGTCACCGATAGTCCGGTGCCGCCAAAGTCGTTGCCCTGACCCGTGCTGCACGGCAGATACGTTACCCCCCAGCTGCCTTCGTCCATATTGGCGATCAGGTAGGGCATGATGTAGTTACCATGAATCAGCATGGCGGATAGCCCGTTGGCGAACAGATTCTCCGGCAAATCCTGACCGCGCATGCTGTTGCCGGGCGGCACCAAGCCTTCGGTGTACCAGGACTGCGTCCAGGCGATGGTCTCAACGCCTGCCGGGTCTTCGATCATCGGCGTCACCATGTCGTCGGCGAGCAATTGCCCGCCGTTCTCGTACAAGAGCGACAGCCAGCGCTTGCCATTGGTCACCAGGTGAGACAGGGCAAACTCGGCGTCGCTGTTTTCCTGGACCTGCTTGCCGATTTCGATGAACTCATCCCACGACCAGCACTCGTCAGCGCTGGCGGGCGGCGTAATGCCTGCCTGCTCGAAGTAGGCTTTGTTGTAGAACAGTCCAAACGTATCGGTGTTGATAGGTAGCCCATAGATGCCACCTTCGTATGTCATCAGTTCCATTGCAGCGGGCAGAAAGTCCGCCACATCGTCTTCGTCCAGGTACGGGGTCAGATCAATGACGCCGCCCGCCTGGGCATAGTGAATCGCATCGCCTCGAAAGCCGACGCGCACGATGTCCGGCGCCTGACCCGCGGCGAGGCGCACGTCGATCTGCTCCACGGCGGTCGCCGCGGGCAGCAGTTCCAGATTGATGGTGACGTTGGGGTTTTCTGCCTGATACCGCTCGATGATATCGCGGAAACCCTGTTCTTCGGCGTCGCTCGACGCCCAGACCGCCAGTGTAATTTCGACGGCATCCTGCGCGCTCGTGACCGCCACCGACAGCAGCATGCCAAGCGCAAGTAACGCGACAATCGATTTCTTGAAGGACATCTCGTTTACCTTTCCCTGAAAAAATGAACGTCCAGCCTCAGCGTGCCAGCACCGTTCCGGTGGAGCGCGCGGCGATCATTGCGTTATGGCGTCTCCTTTCCACTCGCTTCTTCGCTGTGATCAGCCGACACCCGTGTGACGAGCGCGGCGTCCAGCAGCGGAGAAGGTGCACAGCGAGCCAACGGAATTTTATGCGCTATCGCCGCTTTCTACCACCAATTGCGCGCTGTTGGTGGGCATCGAGACCACCTATAATAGGCGCCTGCACCATTTGCGACGAAGGATTCTCGATGATGGCGAAAATTGCGTTGATCGGCGCGGGCAGTCTGGTGTTCACGAAAAACCTGTGCAGCGATCTCCTGCTGACTCCGGCGCTTCAGGACAGCACGATCAGCCTTATGGACATAGACCCGGCGCGGCTGGCTCAGGCGCATAACCTGGTACGGTCGATGGTAACGCGGCGCGGCTTAAGCGCGCAGGTCGAGGCGACGCTGGATCGACGCGAGGCGGTGCGCGGCGCGGATTTTGTGATTACGACCTTTCAGCAGGGTGGGTTAGACGCTTACGCGGTTGACATCAACATCCCGCTGCGCTACGGCGTGGAACAGTGCGTAGGCGATACTCTGGGACCCGGCGGTGTGTTTCGAGCGCTGCGGACTATTCCCGTGCTGCTCGATTTGTGCCGCGATATGGATGCGGTCGCGCCCGACGCGCTGCTGCTGAATTACGTGAACCCAATGGCGGCGAACTGCTGGGCGGTGGATCGGGCAGCCGGACGCCCGCATGTGGGCTTGTGCCACAGCGTTCAGGACACGAGCGAGATGCTGGCGGACTGGCTTGCCGTGCCGATAGACGAGATCGTGTATCGCTGCGCGGGCATCAATCATCAGGCATTCTTTCTCGAATTCCGGCGCGGCGCGACCGACCTGTACCCGGCGCTGCGCGAGGTTGTTAAACGCGAGGATATTCGTGGACGCGAACCGGTACGCATCGAGCTGATGAACCATTTCGGCTTCTTCGTCACGGAATCGAGCGGACATGCCAGCGAATACGTACCCTACTTCCGCAAGAGCGCGGAAATGGTCAACGAGGCGCTTGTTCCGCTGTTCACCGATCATCGTAATTCCTGGTACGACTATGGGCGAACGGGCGGCTACCTGCGCCACTGCTTGCACCGCCTGGAAGCCGGTTACGGCGCGGCGGAGTCCGCGGCAGATGACGTGCCGCAGACGCGCACGCACGAGTATGGCTCGTACATCATCGAAGCAATCATGACGCATCAGCCGCAGACGATCAACGGCAACGTGCCCAATCACGGGGTCATTACCAACCTGCCGCAGGGCTGCTGTGTCGAAGTGCCCTGCCTGGTTGATGGCAACGGCATTCAGCCGACGGTCGTCGGCGCTCTGCCGCCGCAGCTTGCCGCGCTTAATCGCACCAACATCAACGTTCAGGAGTTGATTGTCGAAGCGGCGCTAACGGGCAGCGCCGAGGCGGTGCATCATGCCGTCATGCTTGACCCACTGACCGCCGCCGTCTGTACGCTGGCAGAAATCCACAGCATGGTGGATGAACTGCTGCGGGCGCAGGCACAGTGGCTGCCCCAATTCTGACAGGCTGCTCGCTACGACAGTACCGTCAAGCTGCCTACAGCCGGGTGGGGAATCAACGGTTAACTCATCAGAATCTCCACATCTACCCACGGCGTAAGGCGCACGGGTCCGAGCAAACCGTTCTCCTCGATCTTGTCGAGCAGTTGCGGTCCGCGCACGGGAACACCCCACAATTGAAACTCCGAGTGCCCGCCCGCGCGCTCGTTGGCGGCGGTATTGGCGACGAGGACTCGCAACTCATTCGCGCCTTCACGCACTGCGTGCGTCACGTCGAAGCGGAAAGGCTGCCAGACACGCTCGCCGATACGCTGCCCGTTGACCCACACTTCCGCCGTATTGCCGACCGTGCCGAGATCGAGCATGAGACGAAAGCCGAGATGCGATGCGGGCAGATCGAATGTTTTCTCGTAGAGAAACTCTCCCGAGTAGTAGGTTAACCCGGTATGCGTCCACGATTGGAGGGACGCCTCGGCTGTACCGGTGTGAAACAGGAGCCGGTCGGGCAGGTGCGCGTCACCGCCGAGTTGAACCGCGATCATGGAAGTCGCTTGAGGCAGCGCCGCAGCTTGACCCGTTTTCCCTGCAATTCTCTCGCCATCCGCATAGACGGCGATGGCGTCCTGCTTTGTGCCCAGACAGGTGAGCAATTCCGCTATTTTGCGCAAGGCTTCCGGGCCGGCGGGCGGGATGAGATAGCGCAGCTTTTTGGAGAAGGGAACCATCAATAAACCGTCGCCGCCCGCGATGCGCCA
>CALMDI010000869.1 GCA_937864975.1 uncultured Chloroflexota bacterium
ACCGCCCGCGGGCGGTCAGGCCGTTCTCGCAGCGCACGTCCCAGTGCGACGTCTCCTCGTCCCAGACTGCCTCGACGACCCGGGCGCCCAAGGAGATGTCCTTGCGCAGATCGAACTTGTCCGCGACGTGGTGGACGTAGCGGAGGATCTCCGGCTGCGTCGCGTAGCGCTCGCTCCAGTCCCACTCCTCGTCCAGCTCGCTGGAGAAGGAGTAGGAGTAGTCGGTGCTGTCCACGTCGCACCGGGCGCCGGGGTAGCGGTTCCAGTACCAGGTGCCGCCCACGTCGTCGCCGGCTTCGAGCACGCGGACCGACATGCTGCGCTCGTCGCGCAGCTCGCGCAGCATGGCCAGCCCGGCGAACCCCGCGCCAATGGCAAACGCCAGCAGTTTCGTTCGCACGAGATGGATACCGGTCGCCTGCGCCACGTCTTCGTCGGCGCGCATCGCCCGCCACGCGCGCCCCAGCCGCGTATTCACCAGACGGGTCGCAATCACCCAGGTGACGATCATGCCGGCGAGCACAAGATAATAAATGCCGAGCGAACCGCTTAGCTCGACGCGCCACGCCGGGTTGACTGCCGTCAGGTCGATGACCGGGCGCGGAATATTCGGGATGCCCTGCGCCGCTCCAAGCAGCGGCTTGAAGTCGTCGAACTTGACGATGAGTCGGATGATTTCACCGAAGCCGAGCGTGACGATGGCGAGATAATCACCGCGCAGGCGCAGCACCGGGATGCCGAGTAAAATCCCTGCGAAGGCGCTGACCGCGACCGCGACGATCCACGCCTGCCAGAACGTCATAATGCCTGTACAGAGCGTCGGAATTGTTTCGGGGGTCAGGTCGGCGGGCGCAACACCGCCGCAGGTCAGCAGGCTTGGCGTGGTCAGCAAGCCGAGCGTGTAAGCGCCAATCGCAAAGAAGGCAACGTAACCCAGGTCGAGCAAGCCCGCGTAGCCGACGACCACGTTCAGACCGATGCCCATAATTACGTACAAACCGACCAGATTCAGCACATTGGTGATGTACTGACCGAGAAACAGCGGCGCGACGATCACAACGAGCAGCGAGATGAAAAATGCCACGCGCCCGACCTGACGTCGCTCCGGGCGTGGCAGTTCTTCGTAGCGCGCCTTCACCGGACGACCGATGCGCGGCACAAACCACACCGCCAGCGCCAGCAGGACGAAGACCACCGATGCCACCGGGAGCGTCATCGCACGCTGGCTGTTGAGCCAGCCGAGCAGGAGAAGCGCGACGACGAAGTACAACGCGCCATCATGAATGCGATGGGATGCGCCCGTGACCAAGCCGCCCATCGCGCCCGCGATGCCAAAGATCAGCGCGTAGGGGACGAGCGGGTTACCGGGCGACACGCCGAGAATCGTCTGCATGTTGCCCGCGCCGCGCAGAAGGTCTGCCAGCGCGAAGATTCCGCCGGTGACCCGCAGCGCCAGCACGACGCCGAACGCAGCGCCGACGACCAAGCCGACGAGCAGCCGCGCCAGAACTGCCGTCCGCTGCAGCGCCAGCGTCACGACGTACCCGGCGGCGAAGGCGGCAGTCAGCGCCAGCGCGTCCGGGAGGGTCATGATCGCCTGCACCTGATCCTTGAGCAGACCGGTGACGATGGCGAGTCCAAAACTGACGAGCAGAACAGCGCGGATATCGCGCGGCAGCAGCGAAAGTCCCGCCCCAACGATGCCGAGGACAAGGCTCGCGCCGAGAAGCAGCAGCACCCCCGCGCCAGGCTCGGTCTGCCCGAACGTGAGCGGCCCGCCTAAAAGTTGCCCCACGTCCGGAAAGACAAAGGATAAATCGACGCTCGCCTGAAGGATGATCAGCGCGACGCTGGCGCTGGAATTGCGGTACTCGTCACGGTCGCCGCTCCAAAGGAGATCACGACATTCGGAATGTTGGATGGCGTTCTAGTGTGTACACCCCAGTGCCTAATTCCAGTGGCAGGATTACTTCGTGAACGAATGCAGGACATTGCCTACGCAAGAGGCGCGTCTAAAGCCAAGCGAGAAAAGACTGAGGTAATCTTTGACTACATCTCAGGTGACGAGTTCAAAGCGCAGGTTGAAGCTATCATCGAGGCGTTCGCGGGCTTGCGGACGCAGATTGATCGAGAAAAGAGAGCCATGGAAAAGCAGTGGCGCGAGAGGGAGAGACTCTGCGAACGGATCATGCTGAACACATCTCGAATGTACGGGGACATTCGAGGGATCGCAGGAGCATCGGTAAAGGAGATATCCTACTTGCAGTTAGACCAAGACGAAGATCCCGTTT
>CALMDI010000870.1 GCA_937864975.1 uncultured Chloroflexota bacterium
CATAATATCCCGAACCGGCGCGGGATTGGCGTCATTGTCATGCTCCTTACATTCATTCCAAGGGTTATAATTCAATGCCAGCGTGGGAGATTGTACCGCTTTGCACTAGGTTGTCCAGACGAAGTTAACGGGGCAGAGGTTTCGTGAGCGACGAGTTTACTCTTTACGATCAGGTGGGCGGCGACGCCACCTTCAGGCGGCTGGTGGATGAGTTCTACGCGCGCGTCGAAGCCGACGACGTGCTGCGCCCGATGTTCCCGGACGATCTGGAGCCGGGGAAGCAGGGGCAGTTCCTGTTCCTGACGCAGTTTTTTGGCGGTCCGGCGCGCTACGCCGCCGAGCGCGGGCATCCCCGCCTGCGAATGCGTCACGCCCCGTTCGCAATTCACCAGAAAGCCCGCGACCGCTGGCTCGGTCACATGCTCGCCGCGCTCGACGCGGTCGGCATCGAGGAACCGATGCGTACCGTCATGCGCGACTATTTCGAGCGCGCCTCCACCCACATGATTAACCTCGACGTGGACGCCGACAGCCTCGACCGCTGAATCAGATTTAACCTCCCTGAGCCGTCTCGTTAAGCTTTTGGCACGCCGGTTTCTCGTATGCTGAATAGAGATGCGAGGGAGCTATGCTAAAACGTGCCATCATAGGATTTATCGGCTCAGGGATTTTGGCGCTCGTGGCGTGTCAGCCCGCCGCGCCGCAGTCGGCTCAGCCGATCTTACCTGCCATTGACCAGACGCCGGAAGTGACCGATTCGCTGGCGACGGAGACGCCCTTTCGCCGCCCAACGCTGCCGCCCACCTGGACGCCGACCGACGAGCCGACCGCTACGCGCACGCCCGACCCATCGGAGACACCGGATGACACATCTCAGCCGTCTGAAGCGGGCGGCGCCTGCGAAGGATTCGGTCCCGACGTCGCGCGTAATTCGGGCATGGTGGTTGAAGGGCGCGAGGCTACCGTTTACTGGCTGCCTGCTTCCGACGTGTTCTATTACGAGATTGTCCTGAGGGACGCGAACGGCAATCAGCTCGATCTGCGGCGAACCCAGCCGTCGGTGCGCTCGTACACCTTCGACGACGGCTTGTTCGCGTTCAACGAAATCTATACCTGGCAGGTGACGCCGTATGACGCTTCCGGCAATCCCATCTGCCAGACGGCGAGTTCGGAACTCCGGGGCAGCTTACGGTAGCGTGAGGGCGACTCGGCTTTACGTGCTGATGCCTTCGGGCTGATCGGTCATGCCGAGCACATATTTCTCGAAGGCTTCTGCCGTCCACGGGAGCGCGGGCTTGAAGAATTCCTGATACAGCGCCTCGGCGTAAACGCGAATCTCGTACTGCGCGTCCGACGCCATTCGGAGCCGGATGAAGTTCATCAGGTTCAGCGCGTCCGTCTTAATGATCCACGTGTAATAAGCGGCAAATCCGGGCAGGAACAAGCGCGCCATTTCCTTTGCCACGCCCGCCTGAAGCGCTTCCTCGTAGAGCACATAGCCTCGATCATAAAACTCCCGCAATTTCTCGCTCAGGTCGGCATCCACGTCCGGTTCGAGCACGCCGTCGCTCGCCTGCTTGTTGCTGGCGGACTGCTTGCGCCAGACGGACGGCACGTAAAAGTCGTTCTCGTCAAACGGCGTATAGCGCCCCGACTGAGCATTCGCGCTCTGATAATGAAAGGTGCGATGGCGAATCCACTGCCACCACGTGAGCAGCGGCGCGCGCACGCGAAACTTAAACTCGACCATCTCGAAGGGCGAGGTATGATGATTCCGCAGCAAATAAAACAGAAGCTTCTTGTCTTTTTCGTCGCCTTTGCTTTCGCCGAGGAAGGAGACGCGCGCCGCCTGCACAATCGCCTGATCGCCCCACACGTCGCTTGCCGGGTGAGGCAGCATGTCGTGAAGCTCCACGAATCCCTTGTCCAGAACGGGCACGCTCTTGCCGATAATGTCCAGTTGCATAGCGAGACAACGTCCTTTCGAGATTAGACGAAATACCGCAGCGACAGCCGCACGCGCTCCTCGACATCCTCAGGCGCGTCCGGCGGCAGCGCCTGGATGGCTGCCTGCGCCTCGACAATGCTGTAACCGAGCGCGACCAGCGTATCGAGGACGTCGCCGTTGATGTCAGTAAAGGTACCTGCCGGGATATCGGAGAGTCCCGCGATAAACTTGTCCTTGAGTTCGAGGACAATCTTTTGCGCCATTTTCTTGCCGATGCCTGGCACGCGCACCAGCACGTCCGGCTTGTCGGTGACGACCGCGTTCCGCAAATGCTCGACGCCGAGCGTGCTGAGAATCGCCAGACCGAGCTTCGGACCGATGCCGCTCACCGAGATAATTCTGTCGAACGTCTCGCGCTCGCCCCAGTTGGCCGACGCCCACAGCGGCGCCAGGCTCGGCACCCTTCTGGGAGGAACAGGCCACGGCGGCGAGGATCACGTAGACGGCGATGAAAATGACCGCGCCGAG
>CALMDI010000871.1 GCA_937864975.1 uncultured Chloroflexota bacterium
TCGCTGCTGCCGCGCTGGCGCGGGGCGGCGCCGATCAACGCCGCCATTCGCGCGGGCGATACTGAAAGCGGTATCACGATCATGAAGATGGATGCCGGGCTGGATACCGGTCCTATCCTGACGCAGCGCGCTATCACGCTCGCGCCCGACGAGACAGCGCAAACGCTGCACGACCGCCTCTCGACACTCGGCGCGGAACTGCTGATCGAGACGCTTCCGGGTTATTTGAGCGGTCAGATCGTTCCGCAGCCGCAGGACGACGCGCTGGCTACGTTCGCGCCGCGTCTTCAGAAAGAAGAAGGGCGTATCGACTGGACGCAGACTGCCGACGCCATCGAGCGGACGGTGCGCGCGTTCATGCCCTGGCCCGGCACGTACACGCATTGGGACGACAAGCAGCTTAAAATCCTCGCGGGTACTGTGGGAGAAGGCAGCGCCGAGCTAGGACGAGTCATCGAACGCGGCGGACGCATTGCCATTGGCACAGGCGACGGGCTGTTCTACCCGACGCGCGTGCAGCTCGAAGGTCGTGGAGCGGTCTCCATCGACGACTTCGTGCGCGGACATGGCACGTTTTCAGGGGCAGAACTGATATACTGAGCTATGGAATATGAAAATGGATGTAGTTTATGAAGCACGAGCGAATTTCGATTGACCCCGCCGTAATGATGGGAAAACCCTGTATTCGAGGAACGCGACTACCGGTAGAACAGGTGCTTCGCGAGCTTGGCGACGGTTTATCCATCACAGATATTCTTGAAGCGCATCCTCACCTCACCACCGACGATGTCGAAGCGGCTCTCCACTATGCAGCTAACCTGATGCATAAGTCTGGCTATAGTAACGCTTACTCGCATCCGAATTCATCGTTCGGAATAAAACAGTAAGGGACACCTTGGTGTCCCCTACTCAAATTTAGCCGTCGCTTACGCCGGGTTTTCGTACCCCAGCAGCGAGACGACCGACCGCACGGCGCTGGCGCTCTTTTCGAGCATGGCGCGTTCTTCGTCGTTCAGCTTCATCTCGATGACCTTCTCGACGCCCTTCGCGCCGAGCACCGCCGGGACGCCGACGTACAAGCCGTCGTAGCCATACTCGCCACGCAAATACACCGCCGAGGGAATCACCCGCTTCTGATCGCGGATGATCGCTTCGACCATTTCGACCGTCCCCGCGGCAGGCGCGTACCACGCGCTCACGCCGATCAACCCGACAATCTCGCCGCCGCCTTTGCGCGTGCGCTCGATGATCGACTGCAATCTGTCCTCCGGCATCAGCTCGCGCACGGGAATGCCCGCGATGGACGTGTGGCGCGGCAGCGGCACCATTTCGTCGCCGTGACCGCCCAGGACGATGCCATGCACATCACGCACGCTCACGCCCAGTTCCTCGGCAATGAATGCCTTGTAGCGCGCCGTGTCCAGCGCGCCCGCCTGCCCGATCACGCGCTCCGCCGGGAAACCGCTTTCGTGGAGCGCTACGTGACACATCGCGTCGAGCGGATTAGACACAATAATCAGCACCGCGTTCGGGGATCGCTTTGCCACTTCACGGGTCACATCCCCGACGATCTTCTGATTGGTTCGCACGAGATCATCGCGGCTGGGAAACTGCCCGGTCACCGGGTCTTTTTTGCGCGGCACGCCCGCTGTAATCACGACGACGTCCGAATTCGCCGTCGCTTCATAATCGCTTCCGCCCGTAATGCGAAGGTCGTATTTCATGACAGGCGCGGCTTCCGCCAGGTCAAGCGCCTTGCCCTTCGCCGCCCCTTCGATGATGTCCACCAGCACAACGTCCGCGAGTTCGCGGGTGGCGATCCAATGCGCGCATGTCGCGCCGACGTTTCCCGCACCGACAACCGTAACTTTGCTGCGAGCCATAATTCAGCGTTCTCCATCAATTTCCTGCGTTATCGCAACGCAATCCACGGGGCGCGCCGCCCCTGACGACCGACAAGTGCGGTCATTGTACCGACTTTCACACAGGATAGCACGTAGCGAACAGCCATCAGCGGTCAGCGAAGTGCAAATCGTATATGGGTTTAGCGTTCATGACTTATCCGCCATTTACAACGTGGTTCCGTCAGCGGGTGCGAGCGTAACAAGATGCGGCGTCGCCGCAAGCTCGACCAGATGCCAATCGTCGCCGCGCCGCTCGATGGTCGTCACCGACGTATTCGGTAGATAGCTGCGAACCAGCTCGTCTGTTTGCCCGAACAGCTTATAGAGCAAATATTTCAGCGTTCCCCCATGCGACACAATCGCCACCTCGGGTCCAGATTCCTTGTCCAGGATTTCGCAAAAGACATGGTAGCAGCGCGCCTGCGTCTGCCGCTTCGATTCACCGCTCGGTACGCAAAAGTCCATTTCGAGGCTTTGCATCGTCTCGAATTCCACCGGATGACTGAGCCGAATTTCCGCGCTGGTCTTTCCCTGAAAGATGCCGAGATGCGTCTCGCGTAGTCGCTCGTCAATGACCGGCATCATGCCCAGCGCCTCGCCCAGCGCCGCCGCCGTCTCGAAGGCGCGTGGCAGGTCGCTGGAATAAATGGCGGACAGCGGACGTTTCCATGCCGCCGCCAGCGCTCGCGCCTGTGCGCATCCTTCCTGGTTAAGAGATGTCGCCTCGAATCCCTGCCAGCGTCCCTCGGCGTTCCACGCTGTTTGCCCGTGGCGAATCAGATGCACACGCTCAACTGCCATACGCTGTCCTTTGCCATTCCGTCGGTCAGGGTTGACGCTTCGCCGTGAAGACGCCACAATTAGCCGTAGCGACGAACAGTATACTGTACAGGAGCGAAATTTTCGTGAGCGAAGATCGCAAAAAGCTGTCCAATCCATTGACGCTGGGCATGGCGCTGGCTGCCGGAACGGGCCTCGTCCTGATGATGATCGCGCTCGGTATCGGCGTTGTGCAGCCAAACGCCGCCGGTAACGCGGTCGGCGCGACGTTCGCCCTGGGGCTGGTCTTGTTCCTGCTCGGCGTCGTCGCCTGGGCGGTCGTCACACGCCCATTCGCGCATTATGACGACATCAACGTTCCGATGGATACGGGTCACCACGGGCACGACGCCCATGCTATCGTCGTCGCGCCGCCGCACGCCATTCAGCCGCTTGACGAAGCGCCCCATGCCGAAAGCCATCCCTGAGCGGCAACCGCTCGGCGACCCGTTCGCGGGCGTTGTGCTGCAACTGGGACAGCACTTAGCGCTCGCCGCCGAGCCTCAGCCGACCACAACCACCCTCGCACGCGGCGTATTCGTCGTCCGTTATGCGGTGCGCTTTCTCGGCAAAACCCATTTCTCCATCGTGCCCGGATTGGTTGTGCTCGACTACGGCGACATTCTTACCGGCGCGGACGCATGGAATTTCCTGCTCATGCGCAGCCATCTGCACCCCCGCGCGGAAGTCGTCGGCTATCGCAGCGATGGCACGGACGATATGGTGTTTGTTCGCCAACTGGACCTGGCACAGCCGGTCGAGGTGCTGGTCTACGCCGACTCCACTGCAACGAAGCCTATCGCCCGTCCAACCGCGCTGATCGCGCCCCCGACTGCTGCCTATTCAGGGCGCTTGCTGGATTACCTGCCGCGCTATGATTCACTGGAGGCGTGGCAGTTGGAGATGAGTGTATGAATGACAACGATCTGGACAGCGTGTTCAGCGACGAGTGGGGTGCAGATCATCGCAGCGGCGTGGTCGCCGTCGTCGGACGCCCCAACGTCGGCAAGTCGACCCTGATTAACCGAATCCTCGGTCAAAAGATCGCCATTGTCACGCCCAAGCCGCAGACGACGCGCCGCAACCAGCTTGGCATTTACACCGAGCCGCGCGGGCAAATCCTGTTTACCGATACACCGGGGCTGCATAAGCCTGTCCATCGGCTCGGCGAGTTCATGGTCAGAGACGCCGAGCGAGCGCTCCGCGAAAACGACGCAATCCTGCTGCTGCTCGACGTGTCCCAGAAACCCGACGCCGAAGACAGGGAGATCGCGGAGCACGTCGCCCGCCTCAAAGGGCAAGCGCCCGTGATTCTCGTGTTGAACAAAGCCGACGCGCTCAGCGCCGCCAACCGCGACCGGAATATCACGGCGCACACGGCGCTCATCCCGCACGACGCCGCGCATCTGGTCAGCGCGCTGCATGGCGCGGGCGTGAACGAACTGATCGACGACCTCATGGCGCGGATGCCGCTCGGTCCGCGTTATTACCCGGCGGATCAGGTCAGCGAAGTCAACATGCGAAGTATCGCCGCCGAGGTGATCCGCGAAAAGACGATGCTCCACACGACCGACGAGATTCCGCACGCCGTCGCCGTGGAAGTCGATAGCTACCAGGAGCGCGACGACGACCAGCACTCGATCAGCGCCATTATCTACGTCGAGCGCGACTCGCAAAAAGGGATTGTGATTGGCAAGGGCGGCGCGATGATCCGGCAGATTGGAACGGAAGCACGCGCCGACCTGGAAGCGATGACCGGCGCGAAAGTCTATATCGATCTTCGCGTTAAAGTGCTGCCGAACTGGCGCAGCGACGAACGACTGATGAAGCGTTTCGGCTTCCGTACAGGGAAAGAAAAGGATTAAGGAGTCAACGCGAAGGCGCAAAGAAGCAAGGACGCAAGGAATGGAGTTGCCCCGAAAAAGTGGAGTCGAGGAAAAGACTCACTAGACTAGAAACAGGGAGGACTCCATGAAAACGAGCAAACGGCGCTTCAGTAAACCATTCAAAGAAGAGGCGGTCGCGCTGTACGAGCACAGCGAAAAAAGCGCCCGTGAGATCGAGACGGAGCTTGGGCTGAGCCGCGGTCAGTTGTTGCGCTGGCGGCGTCAAATTCGCCAGGCGGGGGCGCAAGCCTTTCCGGGAACCGGTCACCAGACCGAGGTCGACGCCGAGTTGCGGCGCTTGCGGCGCGAGGTGGCACTGTTGAAGGAGGATCGGGAGATTTAAAAAAGCCCTGCCATTCTTCAGCAAGGACGCGCCATGAAGTCCGCCTTCATCGCCGAGCACCAGCGCCGTTACGCGGTGCAGCGGCTGTGTGGGTTGTTGGGCGTCAGCGTGAGCGCTTACTTTGCCTGGAGGAAGCGTCCGCCGAGCCGACGCGCGCGGGCGAATGCGGCGCTGACCGAGCAGATCCGAAGCGTCCATGCCGAGAGCCGGGGGACGTATGGCAGCCCGCGTATCCATGCGGCTTTGCGGCAGCAGGGCATCCTGTGCAACCGCCAGCGGGTGGCACGGCTGATGCGTCGGGCGGGGCTGCGCGGTTACGACCGGCGCAAGCGCCGCCCGGTCACGACCCAGTCCGAGGCAGGCTTGCCCGCCGCCAACGGGCTGGCACGTGACTTGACGGCAGAGCGACCCAATCAGAAGTGGTTGGGGGATCTCAGCGACCTCGATACCGACGAAGGCTGGCTCTACCTGGCGAGCCTGGAAGACGTGTTTTCGCGCAAGCTTGTTGGCTGGGCGATCGACGTTCAACCGACGGCGGCGTTAACGCAACAGGCACGCACGATGGCGTTTGAGCAGCGCCAGCCGCAGGACGGGCTGCTGCACCACAGCGATCAGGGCAGGCACTACACCGCTAGCGACTACCAGGCGCAACTGGCGGACGCCAAGATGATCGTCAGCCTGAGCCGTCGCGGTACTTGTCTGGACAACGGCATGCAAGAGAGTTTCTTTGCCACGCTCAAAACCGAGTGCGCCAGCCGCGCCCAGGCGCGCAGGGCGGTGTTTGAGTAGATCGAGGGCTGGTACAATCGTCGCGGTTTACACTCGGCGCTGGGCTATCTCAGTCCAGAGGCATTCGAGCGTCAATATGCCGCGCTGGCGTCTCCTTGACTCCACTCAACGCGGGCAACTCCAGCGCGAACCCTTTGCGTCTTTGCCTCTTTGTACCTTTGCGTTAACCCTTTAATCTTTAGCTGAAAGCTGTCCGCTAGCTATTTACGACTTCCGTCGTCATCTCTTTGATCGTCTCTGCCAGCTTGCGGTTGATGCCGGGGACGGTGGCGAGTTCCTCGATGGACGCGGCGCGAATGGCGCTGATGGAGTTGCCGAACGCCTTGAGCAGCGCCTTGCGTTTGGCGGGACCCACGCCGGGTATCGCTTCTAGCTGGCTCACCATACCCAGCTTGGCTCGCTTGGCGCGGTGCGTGGTGATGGCGAAGCGGTGCGCCTCATCGCGCACGCGCTGGACGAGATAGAGCGCGTCGCTGCGCCGACCCAGGATAATCGGCGCGGAGCTTCCCGGCACGTAGACTTCCTCGAACTGCTTTGCGAGCGAGACGACAGGCACGCGCCCGAACAGGCTGAATTCTTTCAGCACTTCGACGGCAACGTTTAACTGCCCCTTCCCGCCGTCCACCATCAGCAGGTCGGGCAGCAGCCGCCACGTCTCATCCTTGTCCTCGCCGCCGGGAGGCACAAAGGAGGGATTCTCGTTGGTGTCCTTCCAGCGGTTAAAGCGCCGCGTCAGCGCCTCGCGCATCGACTGGTAATCGTCGGAACCTTGATGGCTGACCGTGCGAATGTTGAAGCGCCGGTATTCAGCTTTCTTCGGCACGCCGCGCACAAACACGATACGACTGGCGACAATCGCCGTCCCCTGTGTGGTGCTGATGTCATAGCACTCGATACGGTTGGGCGGCGTGGGTAAGTTCAACGCCTGTTGAAGCTCCGCCAGCGCGGTCTCCTGCTTGTGCGAGTCGGCTTCCCACTGGGCGCGCATCATGTGCAGCGCTTCCTTCGCGTTGTCTTCCGCGACCTCGATCAGCTTACGCTTGTCGCCGCGCTGCGGCACGCTGATGGTCACCTTTTGCCCGCCGCGCTTGTCGCGCAGCCAGCGCTCGATGATGCGCGTTTCTTCGATGTTCTGCGGCAGGACAACCTCGTTGGGGATTTCCGCCGAGCCTCCATAGAAACGTTTGATGAACTCGCCCAGCACTTCTTCGTCGCTCTCGCCCTCGGTAGCGTCGAGCCGCCGCGAGTCCGAGCCGATCAGCTTGCCGTTGCGAATGAACAGGATCTGGATCATCGTTTCGCCGTTGTCGCGCGCAAGCGCGATGACGTCCTGCTCGGTCATCGCCGGGCTGACGGCTTTGTGCTGGTTGGTGATGTAGTCAATCGCTTTCAACTGGTCGCGGATCGCCGCGGCGCGCTCGAAATCCAGCGTTTCGGCGGCGTCCATCATCTCGGTATTCAGCCGTTCGACAACGAGATCAGACTTGCCGCTGAGAACGTCCATCAATTCTGATATCATCGTTCGATACTGCTGCTGGTTGACCGCGCCAATGCACGGCGCGCTGCACAGCTTGATGTCGTAGAACAGGCAGGCGCGCGGGTCGTTGCCGGTGATCTCGCGGTCGCAGGTGAGGTAGGGGAAGGCTTTACGCAGAATTTGCAGCGTATTCTGCACCGCCCACATGGCGACGTAGGGACCGAAATAGCGGCTGCCGTCGTCGAAGATGCGGCGCGTCGTCTCGACCTTCGGGAACGGCGCCTGCCACGTGATCTTGATGTAGGGATAGCGCTTGTCGTCTTTGAGGCTGATGTTATAGCGTGGCTTGTAGCGCTTGATGAGCGTCTCTTCGAGGATGAGCGCCTTGATCTCGTTTTCCTCGACGATGAAGTCGATGTCGCGAATCTGCGAGCGCAGGCGCATGGTTTTGATGCTGGTTTCCGCCGCCGAGGTGAAATAGGAGCGCACGCGGTTGCGTAGGCGCTTCGCCTTGCCGACGTAAATGATCTCGCCCGATACGTCTTTCATCAGATAGACGCCGGGTTTCATCGGCAAATTCTTGAGAATCGTCTGAATATGCTCAGAAGGTGTGAATGGCATACCAATTGCGTGGGTTTTTAGGTTAGGACGTGTGTTCTATTATAGCAGCCCAACGGGTTCGTGACGATGGTGTAACAATTTACAAACGAGAGTAACATGAAGCAAATATGCATAGCAGAATCGAGGCAAAAATGCAGAAAGGGGAATACTGCGAGGTATTTGTCTACGATAATTCGTCCGTGACTTTTTTTCAGCCCAATCCCCTAAACTTGATTGAGTTAAAGAAAGACAAGAGCATGGGAGACCGAACGGATAGGGACGCAGCGCGGCGGTACATTGCTCATTTAGGACTTGAAGGATTGGAGATGGTTGGTAGATTAACTGGGGACGCACAAATCATGTTTAAACGCCCTATTTAACCCTAATTCATGACAATGCGTTCCTCAATTCTTGCAAATATCGCTGCCTACCTCAACCATCGGCTCACGCTAGGCGAGTTGGTCGATTGGGCGGAGATGACATTGGTTGAACCGGATATTCCCGATCATGAGGACGCCAACCTCATTATGGATATTCTCGCGTATATTGGCGCGGCGGACACGCGCGGCTTTCCATTGACGTGGGATATTCTCTCGGACTTTGTCAAACGACTCGGCGGAACTATTCGCGTGGTGGTTGAAACAGTGTAACCTACCCCCTGGTCCTGACAGGGGTAGGTTCTCAACATAAAGGATGGTAGGTCATCGAGTTGGGCCAAGGGAAAGGACGAAAAGCACCCCAAGGGACGGTATGCGACGACAACAGCAGCGCCAACAAGGTCAGCCAACCGCGCCGGAAACAACTGAGCGTTGGCTCGACCGGCAGCCCGCCAAAACCGGCTGGCGCGTCGAGCGGCAGCGGTTCGCTGCCCAGGCTGACGACCCACAGGGTGGCGACGACCATCGCCAGCCGCTGCTCGTCGCCACGCCACCACCTCAAGACCCACCTCAGCAGGCTGGGAAAGCAAGCCGTGACCTCGACTGCTTGGCGTGCGGGTCCGCGTTTGTCCGGAGCGTCGTAACACCACTCGCGCAGCCGTTGGCGCAGGCTCCCGGTCGTCTTCCCCGTCAACATCGCCAGAAAGACGCTCACCGTCGTGATGCCAGTGCTGCGCGTTACAGGGATGCCGAAACTCCACAGCGCCAGCACGACTGCTTGCGGCGTGCTTAAGTGAGGAACGTGCGTTGACACCTGCTCTATCCACTGAAATAATCCTTCTCGATGAGACATGGGGCGCTCCGGGTCTGCTTCGGTTGTCGCAGACTTCAGCTTACCCGGTTCCCAGGTCTCATCTCAACCCTTCTGCCTTAAATACCTACCCCTGTGAGGGGGTTGGGGGTGGGGGAATACGAGAAAGCAACTAGAACCAATTGCTACTCGCCGCGAACGTCGGCTCGCTCAGTTCATCACCGCGCCGAGCGTCTCGCACGCCGGACAACTGGCGTCGGGTCGCAGCATCGCGTAACCGCCGAGTGGGTCGGTCGGCGTGAAATCCGAGAAATCCACATTCCAGATAATCATCAAACGCACGCGACCGCTGCGCGACGCCATCACCGCCGCCTCTGCCAGCCAGGCGGCGTGCTGGGAAACCGTGGTATTGGCTGCCCAGCCAAAATTGCCCGGAATCGGCGTGTTGTAGCCGTTGCCCGATAGATAGCCTAGCTCGGTGAAACAGACCTGCCTGCCGCCAAACGGTCGGTAGCCACGCTGAAGCATCGAGCCAAAGAAGTAGGTCGGGTAACCGCCCCGCGGGTCGCCGCTGGTCTGGCTCGGCGGAATGATGCCCTCGTTGTAGTGCAGTCCGACACAGTCCATATACTGCGCCGCGCCCGCGTCTGCCATCTGCTGCATGAAGACGTCGTCATTGCAGCCGCCCGCGCCACAGCCCGCCGCGCCAAAATAGCCGGTCGGCGCGGGCGCGCCGCTGATGACGATGGTATTGGCGTTGGCGGCTTTGATCGCGTTGTAGGCGCTCGCCAGAAGCTGCGTAGGTGCCGCCGTTGATCGACGCCGCGGGCCATTCGCGGTCGATATTCGGCTCGTTCCAGACCTCAATCGCGTCGGCGCCGAGCGCCGCGACGCCCGCGACGTACTGGCTGTAGGCGCTGATGTAAGCGGGATAATCGCCCATCTGGTCGGCGCGCCCGACGATTCCGAGCAGAATCTGATAACCGTTACCGTGAGCGACGTTGATGAGGTCGGCAACATTGCCCGGCGAATCGCCCAGACTGTAGCGCACCTGCTTCTTCACCCACGTCATGCCCGCGCGCTGCATAATACCAAACGTCGACGCGGACATATTCTGCACGTGACCGCCGAGCGCGAACCCACCGCGCGCCGCGCTGCCTGCCGCAACCGGAGGAGGCGGTGGCGGCGGTGCCGCGGCAGCCACTTCGACCACGGCGCTGCCTGCCATCGTTTCCGGTGGCGCTGCGTCCGGCGGGACTTCGGCGGGCGGCGCGACGGCTGCGGCTGCCGCGGCGGCTTGCCCCGCCACCAGCGCATCGTGCTCCGCGCTGTCGCAGGCGATCACAATCCCCTGATCGAAGCTGATGCGCGCGCGATAGATGACCCCGTTGCCCGGCTCGACAAAATATTCGCGTCCCCACGGCGCGGAGCGCCCGGTGCGCTCGCCCTCGTCAATGCAGCTTTCGATCCCATCCGTAAAATCAATCTGTTCCCAACCGACATCCACCAGCGTGCCCGGCATTAGCCGCAGCCCAAATTTCTCGCGCAGGGCAGCCCGGATAAAAACAAACTCGTCGGGAGCTTCCTGCGCCCATACGGGGAACGTTGTCGTCAATAACACGGCGAAAACCGTTAAAAAAAGAAGGCGCGCACGAACGCGACTCGCCGCGATTTGAACAGCCTGGTGCATGGGTAAATCCTCATCATCTCAACTAACGAACAGCGCAGCACGGGATCAGAGACCCAATGCTGCGCCGAGATATTACATAAGATGTCGAAATCTTGCCAGATGAGGAATCGATGAGGAGCGCTCCCCACGCGAAGACGTGTTGGGGAGAATCAGCGTTTGCCCCAACCAAACGAGCTTAGCCTAACGCCTGCTCGGTTGCCTCGCGCAGGGTCGAAAGCCGCTTCAGCATTGCCGAATCGCCGCGCGACGCCACTGCCTGCCCGACCATATCCATCATCTCAAGAAGGCGGTCGCCATACTGCTCGACGCCCTGCCCGATCAGCGCTCGCGCTTCCGCTTCCGTTTGCGCGGACAGCAGATCGTTGATAAAGCGAAGCTCTGGCTGCATGTTCTCGCGCAGGATGTCGACCACGCGATTATAGATATCCTTCAGTTTGGCGGACATGCCAATATCCGCGCGGCGCTCGGCTTCCTGAATATTCGCCGCCAGCACCGCCATGAAGGTGTCGTCAATCAACGCCGCGTTGGCGCGAATCAGTTCTTCAGGGTTCGGGTCGTTCAGGATCACCTGGAGCAGTTCCGCCGACTCCTGAACCGCAAGCTGCGTCTGCTGGTCGATGATCGCCGTGAATTGCAGCAGCATGTCGCGCAGCGCTTCGAGCTTATCGCGCTCGGCGGCGGGCGCCTGCCCGATTCGAGTCGTCAGTTCCTGGAAGAACTGATAATCGAATACCGGACGCGCCAGCCCCACCAGCGCCTGTAAGCGCTGCTCGTCCCCGGCATAGCGCTGCGCGAGGTCGAGGAAGGTTTTCCGGTCGGCGTTTGCGCCGAGCGACTGAAGATCGTCCGCCACTTCCTGCACGACCTGTTCCTGAAGCGCGTTCTGCTGGATAAGCTGCTGACCGAGCGTCGAAAGCTCGACCACACGCTGCTGCACCTGAAGCACATTTTGCGCCAGGTCGGGTCGTCCTTCTTGCAGCATCCGCTGGGCGACAATCGTCATCATCTGAAGAAACTGCGAGTCGATCTGGTCATCGAACTGCGCGACCAGTTCCGGCAGTTGTTCATCCGGCGTCTGAATGAACGTCTCGACCAGCCGCATCTTCGCGCGCTGCGCTTCCATCATTTCCGGCGTGATGCCGTCCGCCTGCAACACCTGATCGATCAGCCCCTGCATCGTCAGGGCGGATTTTGGCTGGAAGAAGTAGCCGCGAGGGGCGTCTTTCGGCAGGCTCGCCGTCACCTGACGGATGAGGTCGCCCACGATCTTTTCCTGGCGGTCTTTCGGAAGCCCAAGCTCCATCGGCATATAGGTAATCAGCAGTTGTTTGCCGGGATCGTGGTACACCAGCGGGGTTGCCACCGGAACCACCGCGCCGCAATTGGGGCACTGCGCCACGTTCATCTGCCCGCTCAGCAGGCGAGCCTTCGCATTCGGGTCCTGCTTCACGTCGATCACCGGCGTCACGGCGGCTTCGAACCGCGTGCCGCAGCGCGGACACTGAATGCTCGTGCGTTGTATCGTCGTCATGCGATTTAAGTTCTCCTCGAATGTTGAATTCAGTTCGCGCAGCAGTTCACGACCGCTGCGGAAGCGTAAAGGTAAAAGTCGAGCCGTGTGCGGGCTGGCTTTCAACCGTCAGCCACCCGCCGTGCGCCTCGACGATGGCTTTCGCCAGAAAAAGCCCCAGTCCCGTGCCCTGCGTCTTGCGGCTGAGCGCGTCGTCTACGCGGTAAAAACGCTCGAAGATGTGTTCCTGATCGGCTTCCGTCATACCGACGCCCTCGTCGCGGACGAAGACCATGACCTGATCTCCATCCCCGCAGCCACCGACCTCAATCGTGCCACCGTCGGGCGAATACTTCACGGCGTTGCTGAGCAGGTTATCGAACACCTGCCGCAGCCGCGCTTCGTCGCCCTGAATCGGCGGGAAGTCAGGCGGAAAGCTGAGGACAAACTGATGATTTTTCGTCTGCGGGGTGCTACGCTCGACCGCGCGCGCGGCAAGCTCGTCCAGCCGCACCTCGTCGATATTCAACTGCATTCCACGCCCCGCTTGCAGGCGGCTTGCCGTCAGCAGATCGTCAATCAGGCTGGTCAGCCGGTCGGATTCTTCCTCGATGACGTTCAGCCCTTCGTAGATGATCTCCGGGTCCCAATCGGCATCGCGGCGGCTCAGGGTTCCCGCGTAGCCCTTGATGATGGCGACAGGCGTTTTAAGCTCGTGAGAGATGGTCGAGATAAAGGTGTTCTGCATCTCCTGCGCCTTGCGCCAGTGCGTGATATCGCGCACGTTGGCGATGATCGTCGCCAGTTCGCCTTCGGCGGTAAGCTGCGGCGCGTAGGTAATACCCAGCGCCGCCGTCATGCCGTCCTTACGCTGGATGTCGCCCTGTACGTAGAGGGTTTCTGTGCCGTCATTCCCACGATGACGAGACCAGCCCGCGGCGAGGGCATCGTCCAGGCTCAGGCTTTCCAGCCGCGACCAGACGATCACGTCGTCCTGCGGCTTGCCGATGGCATCCTGCGCGCGCCACCCAGT
The DNA here is from genome assembly GCA_937864975.1 of uncultured Chloroflexota bacterium. Classification (GTDB taxonomy): domain Bacteria; phylum Chloroflexota; class Anaerolineae; order Aggregatilineales; family Phototrophicaceae; genus ZC4RG36. Next base: position 13,240 of record CALMDI010000871.1, read on the forward strand.
CAGGCGTTCCAGCGCGCGGTTGAACATGAGGATGCGCTGTCTGGCGTCGAGGATCATGATGCCGTC
>CALMDI010000872.1 GCA_937864975.1 uncultured Chloroflexota bacterium
GACGGCGGCGACCCCTTGTACGGCTGCTACCGCTGCGCCGACGGCAAATATCTGGCGCTCGGCGCGATCGAGCCGCAGTTCCGCGCGGCGCTGGCAGCCCCCTCGCAGATTGACCTGACCGCGTTTCAGGCGTTCGGTCGGCTGGCATTTGGCGACGACGCGAATTATCTCGTGATCGGCGATCTTCAGCCGAGCGACACGCGCGGCGATACGGCAGACCTTCTAACCCTGGTCTGGATTCTCGGCGCGCTGGTTCTGCTGCGCCCGCGGCGCGACACGCGCGCGCGTGTTCTGGCGGAAATTACGCTGGTCGGGCTGCTCGCGCCGCCCCTGTTTTTTCTCCGACACAGCACGCCGGTCTTTCCGCATTATCTGCTGCCCGCTCTCCCGTCGCTCGCGCTGGTGCCTGCCGCCTATATCCGCGCCCTCTCGACCCGCGCGTGGCGCATCCTTTTCACCGTCGTCGTAGCCGTCATTGCCGGGCTGTGGGCGCTGCCGACGATGCTCAATCTGGAAACTGCCAGCCGGCTGGAGACGCCGAACGGGTTAGGCACGCCGCTCGGCTTGCTGCGCGACGCGGCATATGGCGTGCCGGACGACCTGCCGGTGGTGTTCTTCACGCATGGCGACGATCCCAACGTGGACGGCGAGGCGGCGATCTTCGAGGCGCTTTGGTGGCAGCGCCCGCATCGCATCGTCCAGGGCGAGGCGGTGCTGATTTTGCCGCCGTATCCGGCGACGCTCATGGCGACGCTGGCGCCATTTCAGGCATGGGAAGAACTGGACGCGGCGGGCTTGCTGGGCGAGGTGCAGACGTTCCCTCGGCGCTATGACGCGCTGCCCTTCGTCGCCACCGCCTATGATGGTGCTGCCATGCCGGAGGGCTTTACCGGGATCGCGCCGGTTCGATTTGCCGACGGCACGAAGCTCGAAGGCTGGCGCGTCCGGCGCGTGGGTCCGCGCCTGCGCGTGTCGACGCTGTGGCGCGTGGTCGAGCCGCCGCCCGCGGGAACCCTCCAGCAATTTCATCACCTGTACGCTGCGGACACGCTCGACGGCGAGCCGAAGCAGATTGCCGACGTGCCGCTGTCGGCGCAGCGCTGGCAGGTGGGCGATCGCGTGATCGTGATGGGCGACTTCTTCGACGTGCCGCCGGGCACGTACTGGGTCGATGTCGGTCACTATACCCTGCCGGACGTGACGCGCATTCCGCGCGCGGACGGCGAGGGCGAGCGCGTCCGGCTCGGTCCATTTGAGACCAACGAGTCTTAACAATTCATCCAATTCCCGGTATTCTTAATCCTGCCGGCGCTGGCTCAGCCCGGCTTTTCTTGCGCCACTTTCGGGTTACGCGATGCGCGGCTGCCCGCCGAACGCGCTGACCTCGCCCCCGCCTGTTGAGGAACGCCATGACCGAAGTCGCGGTGCTCATGGTACTCGGCTCCGCCGTCGTCCACGCGACCTGGAATCTGTTCGCCAAGCGCGTGGGCGGCGGCGCGACGTTTATCTGGCTGATCTGCTGCATCAACATCGTCGCCTACGCGCCGCTGGCGATCTGGCTGTACGTGTCGGTTCGACCGGTGTTCGGGCTGCCCCACCTCGTCATGATTCTGGGCAACGGCATCCTGCACATCACCTATTTTCTGCTGCTCAGCCGCGGCTACCGGGTCGGTGACCTGTCGCTGGTGTATCCACTCGCGCGCGGCACCGGTCCGATGCTCTCGACGACCGCCGCGATCCTGTTTCTTGGGGAGCGCCCAACGCCCGTCGCACTGGCGGGCGCGGTGCTGATCGGTCTCGGCGTGTTTATTCTGACAGGCGATCCGCGACGATTCCACGAGTCGGGCGCGAGCAAGGCGGTCCTCTACGCGCTGCTCACGGGCATGGTCATCGCCACGTATACCCTGTGGGATAAGTACGCCGTGAGCGTATTGCTGATGTCGCCGCTGCTCTATGACTGGCTGTGCAGCATCGCGCGGGGCGTGATGCTGACGCCGCACGCGCTGAGGCATCGCGACGAGATTCGCGTCCACTGGACAAAGCATCGCAAGGAAGCCATCGGCGTCGCGATCCTCAGCCCCCTGAGTTATATCCTCGTCCTTACAGCGCTGGCGTTCAGCCCGGTGAGCTACGTCGCCCCGATGCGCGAAATCAGCATTCTGATCGGCACGGCGCTGGGGGCGCGGCTGCTCTCCGAGGGCGACGCATCCCGAAGACTGGCGGCGGCAGGCGTCATGGTCGCGGGCGTCGTTGCGTTGGCGCTTGGATGAGAAACCGATGAATCCTTAATGCATGTTAATCGGTATTGTTCTATAGTATGTTCATAAAGGTCTTTATTAAAAATTCACGGTTTTCGGTTGAAATTCAGGGTTCATAGCCGAAAACACTCATGAAAATGCCGAAATCTTAATTGACGCGGCAGGTGAACATTATGTTATTCTTTAATAGCTGTAAGCTTGATGATCTTTATTCTTCTTAACGCTTTTCATTTTGAGCTTCAGACGATGTGCATCACAGCGGCTCCTGGGTACGAATTGATGCCGGGGCAATTACAGCGATTTTCTGGCGGTGCAGACAGGTACGGATAACTTGGCGTCAAGTCGAGCAGACAACGTTAACGTTTTACCCACCTATAGTTCCAAGACGAATCTTGCGGAAGCTGCCCTGGACAAGATCGCGATTGCCGAGCGCAACGTCTCCCTCGTTCGGCTCGCGATTGTCGTGTTTGGCGGGGTGGTCTATACCTTTCTGACCGACCAGCGAAATTCAATTCCCTGGCTGGTGTACGCCGTCCTGATCGTTGCCGGTGGTTACGGGTTGTTCATTCAGTTCTACCAGCCGTACCGGCGCTTCCCGGTGCTTCTCTCCAGTTACTTCATTACGGTCACCGACTCGGTGCTGATTACCCTGTGGCTGCTTGGCACCGGGGGTTA